>JAZLHG010000214.1:0-10457 GCA_045616705.1 Lachnospiraceae bacterium
CGGTTATCAACTTGTCCAAACTGACGATTACAGATCGTAAAAACATGAGAGTATCCGTTAACCACAAGCCTTTCTGGGAGAAATATTTTGTGGATGTGGTTCTCTTAGCGGTATCGGGATATTTACTCTACAACTATTATAAACAGAGCGATGTCATGTCGGCCCAGATTATAGCCGGTGGAACAGTGGATCCTGTGATATTCCTAGATTCCACTCTGTTTATTCTGTCCTGTGGACTGGTATTCCTACGCTTGAGTGGATACTTGGTAAAACTGATTTACCATATTGGTAAGAAGAAATGGTCCCCTGCCAATTTCGTTGCGTTTATGCAGATTATCCGCGGCGTTGGTAAGCAGGGATTCATCTCTGTATTCTTAGTAATGACCATTGCCATGGGTGTATTCAATGCCAATTTGGCCAGAACCGTTAATGAGAATACAGAAATCAGAACACAGTACAATTTCGGGGCGGATCTGAACTTCAAAGAACGCTGGCCATTAACAGTAGTAAGAGGAAGTGCTACGGACGTTCACTCCAAATGGAGCTATAGAGAAGCGGATTTCGAGCGATTCAGCGTATTGAAGGAACTGGGCGTAACCAAAATGACCCGAGTTCTTCGAGACGACAACTTAGAAATTACCGCAAATAAAAAGGTGGAGAGAGGCAATACGCTGATGGCCATTCACACCAAGGAATTTGGTGAGACTGCAAGCTTGCGGGATGGTGTTACCGATGTGCACTGGTACAACTATCTAAATGAACTGGCACAGAACCCTAAGGGAGTGATCATCTCTCAGAATCTGGCGGAGAAGTATAACCTGGCAATCGGAGATAAAATCAAATATTCCAGATACAGTCCCCTTGGTGAGAAGGAACCCTATAAAACTGTGGAAGCCAAAATCTGTGGAATCATTAATGCTTTCCCGGGATATGAGAGTACCTGCTACGAGACCAAGCCCGACGGATCTGTAGAGATGCGAGATAATTATCTGGTAGTTGCCAACTATGTAAGCGTGGTAAATGACTTCGGCATGACCCCTTATTCCATATGGGCCAAAGTCCAGCCGGGAGCAGATACGGAAGCCATGAAGAATACCCTTAGAGAAAAGGGCATTGACCTGGAATACTTCAAAGTCTGCGGAGAAGAGATTCAGAATCAGCGTGATTCCGCAATGATCCAGATTACCAACGGCATGTTCTCCATCGGGTTTATTATTTCACTATTAATTTGCGCGGTAGGTTTCTTAATCTACTGGGTACTGACCATTCGAGAGCGACAGCTATTGTACGGTATTTATCGTGCTATGGGTATGAGTATGCGGGAAGTAGTGAAAATGTTAATTACGGAGCAGATTTTTAGCTCCCTTCTTGCTGTGTTATCAGGATTCGGAGTAGGGGCACTGACTACGGTATTATTCACCAAGTTAATCTCACTGGTATACCTGCCTCGCAGACACAATTTGCCGATTGAAATATTCGTTAAGGCAGAAGACAGTATTAAGATGGTGATTATCATTGGCCTGGCCTTCTCAATCTGCTTCATGATTATGAGAAGAACCATTAAGAATATGAATATCACAAATGCACTGAAGATGGGGGAGGACTAAGATGGAATACATTATTGAGACACGTAACCTTCACAAAAGTTTCCCCCTTGGCAAGGATTCCATAGAAGTATTAAAGGGAATTGACCTTAAGGTGCCCAAGGGCAAATTAACCATATTAAAGGGTCGTTCCGGTTCCGGTAAAACCACCCTCTTAAATATCCTCAGTGTATTGGATGCACCTACGGAAGGAACGCTGATCATTGATGGGGAAGATGTTGCAACAAAGAGTGAGACTGAGAAAGAGCAGATTCGAAGATACCACATGGGATTTGTATTTCAGTCGGTAGCATTGGTTCCCATTCTGACGGCGTATGAGAATGTGGAGTTCGGCATGAAGCTTGCTGAATATGAGGGCGACAGGGATGCTCGAATCAAGGAAGTCCTTGGTATTGTAGGCTTAAGTAAGCGTATGAGCCACATGCCCATTCAGATGTCCGGTGGTGAACAGCAGCGAGTTGCCATTGCAAGAGCGGTGGGGCACAGCCCCAAAATCATTTTCGCCGATGAACCTACAGGTGCGCTAGATACGGATTCCGGTATTGCGGTTATGAAACTGTTCAAGGAACTGGTTGAGAGAGAAGGCATTACCATTCTGATGACGACCCATGACCCCAACCTGATGCAGTTGGGTGATGTGGTCTACGAGATGGAAGACGGTATGATCCGCAAGGTGAGCGACGACGAAGAAGCATTTGTAGAGAATAAGGAAACAGAGAATGAGTCAGGAGACAAATCAGGAGAAAAATAGTATTCTGCTGTGCGACAGCTTGGTGAAGATCTTCAAAACCGATGAAGTGGAAGTAATGGCACTGCAAGGATTGGATTTGGAGATTAAGCAGGGCGAACTGGTTGCCATTATCGGTAAAAGCGGAAGCGGTAAATCCACGCTTCTCAACATGATTGGCGGCTTGGATAAACCTACAGCGGGAAGAATCTATGTGGACGGCAATGATTTATTTGCCATGTCTGAGAAAGAACTGGTGCAGTACCGAAAGAGCACGGTTGGATTCGTATGGCAGAACAGTGGTCAGAATCTGTTCCCGTATCTGACCGCTCTTCAGAATGTGGAGGCTCCGCTGTTCTTCGAGAAAATGGACGAGAAGCAGCGTAAGGAGAAAGCGCTTAAGTTAATGGAGCAGACCGGAATTGCCCATAAAGCAGATTCCTATCCGGCCCAGATGTCCGGTGGTGAACAGCAGAGAGTAGCTATTGCGGTGGCACTGGCAAGCGATCCCAAGATTCTGCTTGCGGATGAGCCTACCGGTGCAGTGGATTCCAAAACATCTGATATGCTGCAGGATTTGTTCCGTAAGTTGAATAAGGAGACGGGCCTGACCATTATCATTGTTACCCACGACATCAGTCTGGCAAATAAAGTATCTCGTGTTATTATGGTCGCCGATGGCAAAATCAGCACCGAGAAGATTATGAAGGATCAGTACAAGCAGAAGTTGGATGAACTGTCTACAGAGAAGCTTGCAGAAGTGGAATCTCATGAAGAGTACTCTGTTCTGGATAAAGCGCGTCGTGTACAGTTAAGCGAGGACGCTCTGCGAGAAGCAGGAATCGATTCCAACATGGTTCGAGTAGAAGTGGTAGATGGTAAGATTGTAATCTCTAAGTAGAGGAGGCATGCAGATGTATAATATTATGAGTCAGAAGAAAAGCCACCGGAATAAGAAGAATACTCGTGGATCTATAGGCATAGCTGTAATTCTGGGACTGAGCATGAGTATGTCCCTTCTGGGTTGTGGTGGCCCTAAGGCGGTAGAGAACTATCCGGGTAAGGAAGAGGCACCGGTAACTGAAGAGAAGCAGGAAGAAATTCAGGCAGTATATGAAGGGAATCAGGTTTCTTACAGAGTAGCCGGAAAAGGCTGTGAGTTAAAAGTAAATGCAGAAGTCGAAGGGGATATGAGTGTAGATTATCCCATATTCACCTATCAGAATCTGGAGATGAAGGAAGCAGACCTCATTAATGTAGAGAACTTCCTTTTGGGCCGCTTAAATACCAATGTCATTATGCCGCCTGAACTTGCCGATGCCGAATACGTGGCAAGTCGTCAGGAACTTCTGACAAAACGCATGGATCAGTATGCGGAGAAGGGTGAAACCGTTCCGGCATGTGTGGAAGAGGAAATGAAACTTCTTGATCAGCTTCTGAAGGAAGATCGGTTTAATGAACATTATACGACTGCCGATCCGGGGCGAGTATGCTTTACTGATCTGAAGGATTATTATAAACAGGAATACAATGAAGACGTGGATGCGGTGTTCAGTTTCTCGGAAGCTGTAGCGGACGAGATGGGAATTATTCGATTTGATGTTATCAAATATAACGGGAATCTGATTATTCATATGTATCGCCAGGATGAACGCCTAAATCAGGCACCGAAATATGAGTTGGCGGCTAATGAGAGTGACCTTCCCGTGAAGTTTGATCATATAGACCGGGATGCGAAGGAGGCGGAAGCTAAGACCATGCTCTCCAGAATCGGGTTCGATTTGTTTGAGTGCTGTGGAACTTATCCTGCTTATGTATATGGTGCAAAAGATGCTGCCGGAAATCCGGCATATGAGCATGCGGCATACTATTATTTCTATAGTCCCAATATGAACGGGAAGTTAAGACCCTGCACACAGTATACGGATTATTATACAGGATCGGATTCCACGACTTTCCCGAAGGTGAATTCTGAAAATGTATGCAGTATTTTCGCTTCCGGGGCGGAAGAAATCATGGATGTGGATTTCGCCACAACCGCTTATGACAGTCTGGGTATCTGTATGGATGAGCAGGGACTTGTGGAAGCTTATCTGATTAATCCGGCAGGATTTGGCGCGATTGTAGAGAATAAACCTACGATTATGAATTTCCCGGATGCGGATGGGTATGCACAGAATTATTTTAAGTCGCTCATGGCTCATAGAACCGAGAATCTGGAGATCGATCATGTGAGCTTAACTTATTGCAGAACTGTGGAAGAGGATCATTTCGCTGCAGTTCCGGCCTGGGTTTATTTCGAAGCGGGTGACTCGATTCTTCCGAAACCGATAATCGGGGTAAATGCTGTAACCGGAGATTTGATTGACATTGCCAGGGGCGGTGTCGTGATGACAGAATAAGAGAATATCGAAATAATGATAAAAGGGATAGTACCAAATATGAGGAACTATCCCTTTTGTTCTAATGTTTTGGAGAAAACCTGCCGAAATATAGTGTACAAAGAGAAACATTTTGATTGAGGCAGACTATGAGAGTGGATTTACAGAATATCAATCAGAGTGTTGACATGGAGACAAATACATATCGAATTCCGAAGCAGGAAGAAGGCGCACGGATTGCGGAGATGGCTTCGGGATATTCCTTAGACATTACAGGCAGTGTTACGGATAACATGGCATATAAGGAAGAAGGCTTGAAGTCTGCTGCAGACATTTCAGCCGAAGCCGGTCGTTTAGACGTGAATACACAGAGAAATTACATGGCCGTGATGTCTAATTCTATGTCAACAGAAGATTTAGTCAAATTGCAGAAGGAAGGTTATGCACCCGGTGAAGTGGATCCGGAAGATATCGTAACCAATCTGGACAAAATCAAAGCTGTTATGGCAGAGAGTGGCAATGTAATCTCCGGATATAATGATGATATCAGTCCTGAGGAGATGGAGAAGATTACCGGCAGTGTAGTATCAGCCGAAGAGGTAGCAAATGCACTGCATGAGAAGAATCTTCCCGTTACCGAAGAGAATGTGAAGAATATGAAGGAAGCGGCTGAGGAATGCGGACAGATTAAGCAGATCACAGATAGCATGTTCAAGTTCCTATTAAGAACCGGTTCCGAACCTACCATTGAGAATATTTATAAAGCGGAATATAGCAGCGGTCAGGATCAGGCAAGAAGAGGCCGTGGCTATATCAGAGAAAACGGTTACTATACACAGGCAGCCAAGACCATAGATTGGAATCAGATTAAGGATGCGGTAGACAGAGTCATTGCAGAGGCTGGCCTTACGGAAGAAGCCGGGGTGCAGGATGAAGCCAGATTCATGATTGATCAGGGTATACCCCTTACTGCAGAGAATCTGAAGAATCTCCATAACCTGAAGGAAATCGAGATTCCTGGGGGAGTAGAACTAATCCATAAAATGGCAGACGCCATTTCCGTAGGTCGTAAGCCACAGCAGACCAATTTGGCGGATGAACATCAGAAGCCCCTGCCGGTAAGGAAGCAGAGAATTCTGGAAGAGAGTAGACTGAAGATGAGCATTGAGGCAAACCGCTCTCTTCTTAGAAAAGGCTTAGTAATTGATACAAGAGAGTTGGAGCGATCGGTTGATCAGCTGAAGGAAGCAGAGAAGGAACTGTTTGGACAGGCCCTTGATCTGATCCAGGATGTAGCAGTACAGCCTGCGGAATCCATTCAGACAGCAGCTTTCGATACTTCCACATTTACGCTAAAGAGTCTGCATGAAATCGGTCAGCCACTGAAGACCAAATATGATGCAGCCATGAAATCTTATGAAGCTGTATGGACAGTTCCCAGAGCGGACATGGGTGATTCCATTAAGAAGGCCTTTAGAAATGTAGATGATATCCTGAAGGATATGAACCTTGACATTAACGAAGTCAGTCGTAAGACTGTAAGAATTCTTGGTTATACCCAGACAGAGATTAATGAAGAGAATTTCAACCGAGTATATCAGGCAACGGAAGCGGTTCTTGATGTGATTGAGAAGATGACCCCGGAGAGAACCTTAGAGATGATTCGTGATGGATTTAATCCCATTACCGAGAGCATCTATGAAGTGGCAAAGTATCTCAATAAGAAGCCGGAATCCAAGGCGGCAGATGATTACAGTGAATTTATCTGGAAGCTTGAGAAGAATAACGAAGTAACGGCGGAAGAGAGAGAAGCTTACATCGGTATTCGCAGACTGGTTCGACAGATTGAGAAGAATGATGGAAGACCCATCGGAGATGTTCTTAGCTCGGATGAGCAGTTAACACTTGAGAATCTGCTTACCGCAGTTCGGTCCCGTAAGGCAGCAGGCCTTGATGTCTCAGTGGATGATGCGTTCGGAACACTTAATGACCTTAAGCAGAACGGCACTTCTATTACGGACCAGATTATGCAGGCTTTTGACCGGGTTCTTGATACCGCACATTCTGAAGAAACAGACCTTCAGTATGCACAGGAAGTGCGTAAGGAATTTACGGAAGCAACACTGGTATCCGATGATGTTATCAATACGTTATTGGATTCTGATATGCCCATGAATACTGACAATCTGCTGGCTGCGGATTATCTGATGCATATGAGAGGTACCACATTTAAGAACTTCATGAAGCTAACAGAGCAGCAGGATGATAGAGAATCCACTGATGTTCGTAAGACAGCGGAAGGACTTAGAGATCAACTAGATACCGAAGATTTCGGTGAGAAATATGATGCCTTTGCTGAGCAGGCTGAGAAAATAATTAACGATACTACTTTCCGAAGGATTCATGGAGATGAGCTTCGAAATCTGAGACAGATTCACAAGCAGATTCGTGTAGCACGTGGTTTAGCCCGTCAGGAGAATTATGAGATTCCCATGGAGATTTCGGGTGAACAGACCAGTATCAACCTTCGAATTGTAAGAGGCAAAGGTTCAGCGGAAGCAGTCATTTGCTTTGAAACGGAACAGTACGGCAGCGTGTGCGCAAGATTTCAGGCAGATGAGAAGGGTGTAACCGGTTATGTAACAGGTAACAATGCTGCGGTGGATGCATTAAGCGAAAAGCAACCTAAGTTCGCAGAATTGGCGAAACGGGATGTAAGCAGAGTCTCCTATGTAGTCAGTGATCAGAACAGAATGGGTTACCTGTCTACCGATACAGATAATAAGGCACCGGTTAGAGAATTATATCAGATTACCAAAGCTTTTCTGAATAGCATTTAGTGAAAGAGAGGAAATAAAATGAAAATCAACTCCAATATTCAGGCGATGATTACTAATAACGTTCTTAAGAAGAACGAGAAGGTGCTGTCAGCATCATCCGAGAGGTTATCAAGCGGATTTAAGATTAACAGCGCACGAGATAACCCGGCAGGAATGGCAATCACCAACAAGATGAATGCCCAGATTCAGAGTCTGAAGAGGGCCAGCCAGAATTCCAAGAACGGCAACAATGTAATCTCCACAGCTGAAGGTGCATTGAGTGAGATTCAGAATATGATTCAGAGAATGAACGAGCTGGCAGTTAGAGGCGCCAACGGTACCAATACTACAGCCGACAGATCTGCAATCCAGAAGGAAGTTACTGCTCTGAAGGATGAAATCGTTCGTGTTGCAGGTGAGACAGAATATAATACCCAGAGTCTGCTTAATGGTGAGCAGTCACTGAGAGGATATACTTATTTCGATAATGCTGCCGACAATGGTAAAGTAACCATCGAGACTCATAATCCCCAGTTCCCTGCGGGCATCAGTAACATTGAACTGAGCAAAGATGACAAGGGCGTTGTTAAGGTTACCGGATTCCCATCAGAGTATAGCTGTCTTGTGGAGGATGGAGTTATTACAGTAAGAACTCCTAAGGGTGGCGAACTGAAGATGTCATTCCTTGAAGATGAGATTCCTACTGCTCCCACAACATTGAAGGCTACATTGGATATTAAGACTACCGGTGGTATGAACATTCAGGTTGGTACTTCCGAAGGACAGGAGATTAAGATTGTGATTCCCGATATCTCTCTTGAGAATCTGGGTATCAAGGAAATGGATATGAGTACCAAGGAAGGCTGCGAGAAGGCTATGGATCAGCTGAAGGAAGCGCTGCAGTTTGTATCTTCCGTGAGATCTGAGCTGGGTGCATACCAGAATCGTCTGGAAGCAACCATTTCCAATTTGGACGTTGCAACAGAGAATCTGACCAATTCTTATTCTACTATTAAAGACGTAAATATGGCAGAAGAGATGACAGAGTACACCAAGCAGCAGGTTCTTGTTCAGGCCGGAACTTCCATGTTGGCACAGGCCAACGAACAGCCTCAGCAGGCTCTGCAGCTCCTGCAGTAATCGATACATAAGTGAGGAATTCCTATGAAGACAGAACGAATTCAGGAATATACAAGAAGAATCTCTCAGGCGAATCGAACCGAGATTATTGCAATTATTTATGAGCTTGCGGATGATTATCTGGCAGATGGAGAAGCTGCATATGGTCAGGAAGACTGGGACGGATATACCGAGGCCTGCCATGCAGCCAAGAAGTGTCTTAGTCATCTGCTGAATGCGCTGGATGATCAGTATGAGATTGCGGCTGCACTTACTCAGTTCTATCTCTATCAGAACAAAGAAATCAGTATGGCTTGTGCAAGAAGAGACCTTGCAAGATTGCAGGCGGTTCGCAGTCAGTTATCTCAGGTATCCGAATCTTTTCATGGTATTGCGGATCAGGACGGCTCTGAGAAAATGATGCAGAATTCACAGACCGTTTATGCCGGACTTACTTACGGCAGAGGTCAGCTGAATGAGAGTTACGAGACAGCCGGAAGAGGATTTGAGGCGTAAACAGCCAAGCGACTGTCGTCAAAATAGACAAAATTACAATGATATAAAATTTACAGAAATTGGCGGTTTTGTGCACTTCTCCGAAGATGAAGAAGTTGCGTAAAACCGCTTTACTTTTGTCTAATCACATCATAAAATACATATCACAAATCAAATTCACAACGGCGATAGCCGAGGCAGATCTTGTGCAGGTGCACAAATTCTCAAGAACAAATGATGGAAATATGGATACTAACCGGCACTTTGGTAGTGGCGGCAGTCTATGATTTACGTTTCGGGCGAATTCCCAATTGTTTAATCTGTATGGCAGTAATACTAGCAGGGATTTGCATGGCGTTAACAGGCGACTTACATATGATATGCGACAGAATCGGTGGCTTGCTGCTGCCTCCTTTCAGCATGATTGTGCTTTTTCGATTTGGGTATTTTGGAGCCGGCGACATCAAACTTTGCAGTGTCGTCGGGGCATTCCTGGGTGTGAAAGGTGTTATATGCAGTTTCGGCATTGCACTCGCAATCGGTGCAGTGGAAGGCGGTATCAAATTAATAGGAACCGGACAATGGCGAAAGAGTACGCGCAGTAAGGTAACCATTCGTTTCGCATTGCCGATGCTGTTTGGCACCGTAATGTACCTAATAGGAAGCAGGTGAGGAATTGGAAGTTGTAATTTGTGATACCAATCGGGAATATGCGAAAAGGTTAATCGTATTTCTTCGGAAGCGGGATAATGGCTTGATTGTGCGGTATGCCGGTGATGTGGAAATGTTACTGAAAGAGGTTACTACGGTCGACTGCCTGATTATAGATGAGAATCTGTATGAAGCAAATGCTACCACATTAAAGAGCAAGTTGACTGCTCTTAAGATAATTATCCTTAGTGAACGAAGGCAGGACTACTATTCACAAGGACATTACTACAAATACGAATCGGCATCGAAGCTGATGAAGGTAATTTGTGGACAGCCTGAACCAAGTTCTACAGCGGAGGTTGATGCGCTGATTATTGATCGAAAGATACGAATCAAGAATGAGGTCCTAAAGCGATTACCCAGGCGAAGCAATGAGTCCGAAGAAGAAATCTATCGAATTATAGATGACTGTCTTATGAGAGAACAGAGACTGCATCCGTTTCGATCCGGTGAGCAGGAAATGCTCAGAAGAGAACTGTTTCATGCTATTCGCGGTCTGGATGTTATTCAGGAACTGTTAGAAGATGAAGAAATAACAGAGATTATGGTAAATGGGTACGACCGAATTTTCATCGAAAAGGGCGGTAGACTCTATGACAGC
>JAZLHG010000215.1:0-4360 GCA_045616705.1 Lachnospiraceae bacterium
GCAAATAATAAAGTCATGAAATCCATAATGGGAGTATTCCTTCATAATATGCCATAGAATAGGCTTACCACCAATCTCAATCATGGGCTTGGGTCTAAGCACCGATTCTTCTGATATACGCGTTCCACGGCCTCCGGCCAAAATAACAACTTTCATCTATTGTTCCTCCAATAGCTTTGCTTCGAATTCTTCTACCGGCATAGGCTTGCTATAATAGAAGCCCTGAACAATCTCACAGCCGTATTCACGAAGCAGATTTACCTGCTGCTCATACTCAGCACCTTCTGCAAGACAGGTATAGCCCAGTTCTTTAGACATGGCAATGACGTATTTCACCATAGTACATTCTTTACGGTTCTTCTCGGTGGTATTCAGACCATCCACAAAAGACTTATCAATCTTAATTATATCAAAGGGCATAATCGGCAATAAAGACAACGAAGAATATCCGGTTCCGAAGTCATCCATGGACAGCTTAAATCCTTGCTCCTTTAGCTGCTTAATGACACTAATCATATAATCCTGATCATCGTAAGTTGCAGTCTCGGTAAGCTCGAAATCAATCAATCCATGATCCACACAATAGAAATCCACTATATTGGTCAAATGGTTAATTAAGTTCGGATTGGCTAAACTCTTTCTTGATAAGTTCACAGAAATAGGATGTAGCGGAAGCCCCTGCTTCTCCCAATTCTTAAGGCACTGACACACCTTATTTAATACAATGTCATCCAGTCTGCTAATCATTCCACCGGTCTCAAATACCGGAATAAACCGATAAGGTGCCAACATCTCACGGCCCTTATAGTGCCATCTGATCAGTGCTTCCGCACCACAGATTCGTTCGGTAGAAATATCGTATTTCGGCTGAAGATAAATTAAGAACTCATCCCGTTCAATCGCTGTCTCCAGGTAGGCTCTGATTCTTGCGGACCATTGAATCTCATCCTGCATAGGCTCCGAGTAGACCAATACCTCTGTCTCGTACAGTTTATCGCCCTGATTCTGCACCTGCTTCCCCGCATCTGCTACCGTATCTCCCAAGAGCAGCGATACACGCATCGGTACAATACCACATCTAAAGTACACATGATAACTGTCATCCGCATCAAGAATCTCCAAATCAGAGAAAAACGCAAGCATCTTCTTCTGAATCTCCTCCATGGGCATATCATGAATCATTGCTGCGAAATTATCGTTATCACATCTAGCGCTATGATAAATCCAGTCTGTGTTCTGAAGCTTCTCTGCAATTCTACGAAGCAGTCTATTGCCCACCTCATGGCCGTATACCACGTTGATTGCCTTGAAATCCTTCACATCAAAATGTGCAAACACGAAATCCTGAATGCCATTTTCTCCGAAGTTAGCCATCATGGGCCATAGGTAATTCCAATTGGTATGCCCTGTAATGGAATCATGATATGCTGCCCGATACAGTCTCTCTTCAACTTCTGTTTTCGGAGTAGCAAATCCGAAGGTACTCTTAACAGCATCCGCACTGATTACCAGCTTATTATGACCATTTAGTGTAAGACACTGAATCAGATCCGGCACATCCTGCAGACTTACAAGACCATTGCTAAAACGCATATTCTGCACTTCTGCCCTGACCTTCTCAATCTTCTCCTTCAGATTCTCCAGGGTAATCTTTTCCTCCGGAAAATCAGTTGAGATCATGAATCCGGCAGGAAGTTCCATACATTCCATGCCTTCGGGATAATGAAGGCGTTCATCATTCGGCCTAAATTCAATGCCAAATACAATCTGTCTTAAATCGTCGCTCTTGAGAATGAACATTCCTGGCCAATCATAAGTTCCGAATGCCCCACCATACTCCATCAGTCGGTCCGGCATCTTTCCTTTATAGAAAGCAGCAATTTCGTCTTCCGTTGGCACAATATAATATAGTAACCGTTTCGGTTTGTAGATTCGTCCGTGAACTAACATGTATTCCTCGTAGCAAGTTATTCGTTTATTCGAATGTTGGTAATCGCACACTGGTCTCCCGTGAAGAAACAATAGACCTTCTCCGTACTCTCCGGAAGCACTGTTCTGTTGACGGTAGTAACTCCACTGTCAGTAACCTTTAATGTAACATGATTATCCTCATGAAGAAGCGATAATCTACAGTCAACACCTGTTAGGTTCTTATTTTTCCAGGTATTCCAATTCTCAAAAGATTCATCCTTCGATACGGCAGACATATTAACGACGTCGTCATGCTCACACCATACTTCGCCATCTACTCTGACCATGGCCACTTCTTTGTAATCGGAAGCAGTAGTGCTTCCATCTGAAGAAGTAAATATGCAAATAATTGGACAATGCCAGATACGTCTTGAAGAAGGAAGGCTCATGGTATGGAAATCAATCTCCATTCTGCCCGTAACCTCCATAATCTGAGACTGCGCTGTGCGCCATCCGTCTACCTGCACATTCGGAATATCACCACTTGGTCCATCAATATAAGAAATCTTCTCGGCAATTCTGGGCACATAGCCTTCGCCAATCGGCTTATCAGCAATCTCAACATCAAGAATCTCCAGATTACACCGTTCACCGGTCAAGGCTAAATAGAGATATCTTGATGCATCATAAAGCGCAAGAATAACCTCCTGTCCGCATTCATCGGTTGCAATCTGCACAAGCAAATGATCTTCCTGCTTAACCATTCTGACCTTTGCTTCGCATTCCTCATTATTCCTCATTACTTCCGAAGATCTACGGGATATGTTCTGTCTTACCTCTCGGACATAGTCCTTCGTAATCTTACCATCCAGAGAGATTGCCGCATAATCCACGAAATCCATTTCCTTCTTAAGCTTACTCTCTTCTATATAATATCGGGCATCCGCTGCATCATAGAACAATAACGTTGGAATTCCGCCTTTTTCAGTTGATTTGTATTTAAATCTTACCGTAGTAGGACAATCAGTAATACGTAGTCCAACCGAAACTGCTGACTTGTACTCCGTAAATGAAAGAGACAAATCTGTGCCAAATACATCTTCCTGAACCTTCTCTTTCATCATATATTCATCATCCTGATCAAGAAGGTGCAGCATGACTTTGGCATATTCAGGATCAAATTGAGTTCCGATACCCTTAACCAGTTCCTCTCGCACCTGCTGCTGAGGAATCTGTTCTCGATAACTACGCTTGGAAGTCATTGCATCATAGGCATCCGCAACCGCAATAATTCTTGCAATTCTGGGAATATCTTCACCCTTCAGTCCTTCCGGATATCCGGTGCCGTCATACCGTTCGTGATGGTAATGAGCGCCTACACTTAAAATGGGTGAAATCGTAATCTTATTCAGTATCTGTTCGCCCAGAATTGGATGCTGCTTAATAACAGCAAACTCTTCCTTGGTAAGCTTACCGTCTTTATTAATTATGGTATCATCAATACCAATCTTACCTACGTCATGCAGAAGACCGGCCAAATATACATCTCTGCACTCCTCATCAGACAGACCCGTCAGTTTCGCGATCTCTTTGGCATACTGTGCCACACGATTAGAGTGTCCATGGGTATAATTGTCTTTGGCATCCACCGCTGATGCTAATGCTTCTACAGTCTGATGAAGGAGTTCACCGGACTGTTCCTCAATCTCCTTCGCCCTTTGCAGTTCACGATTAGCCGCTGCCGCTAAGTCACTGTTCTGACCGTATAGCGCCAGGAAGTATAATACAATCGCCGACACTGCAATGCTAATAGAAGTTAGTGATAATCCGTAATGGAAAATCTGCACCAAGGACGCCGCCACCGGCAATCCTTCAAATAAAAACAGTGAAATCAGAATCGATTTACCGAATAATCTTCTATTCTTGAAGATGAATCCAAACTGAATCACCGTAATTAACAACGGCATCAGATAACATACAAGGAAGCCGTCTGCACGCTGATAATGATTGGTCGCATCAAAAGTATAGTAGAATCCCGTGAACTGCGAAATCGTCAAAACGACAATTCCGACTATTGCCAGAACTCTTCCAACCAACAGAGGTGTCACTCTTTTTCTATTAAGTCCCCCTGTCTTCGCCAGGGAAAATAGATAATTGTTAAATCCATTCTCACACAAAAGTATGGATGCAAAAACCAAATAGTTGCTGATTCGAACCATCCAGTAGCCTAATGTGGTCTCATTGCCGCGATACAAATAGGCATACCTGTCAAACAGAAGAAGAATCATTGCAAAAAAGGCAATTTGCAGAAACGATAACTTTTTGCCTCTCTCGCTAATCTTCATGGATAGCAAAAAAAGGAATATGAATCCACATATTCCTGCCAAAACCATCATCCAATTTAATTGATGCACAATTATAAAGTCCATTCTTATCCTCACAATAGATA
>JAZLHG010000216.1:0-8676 GCA_045616705.1 Lachnospiraceae bacterium
GGCGCCGGAGTTGCTTTGCCGGCGGGAATCTGAAGTTTAATGTAACCTTCTACTTTCTTTGCCATTTTTCTTCCTCCTAATGTTGTGGTGGTGGCGGGATTAAACCCTCCCACAGTTCATAGAGATTTATCTACTAGGAAAAATTCCTTTGAACTCTACTCTGTGTTATCTTAATTTCGTCATTTCGTCGAAGCTGATTTCAACCGGTGTCTCACGACCGAACAGCTCAACATTGATGGTAGCCGTCTGCTTGCCCATATCCATTCTCTGGACAACACCAACGGTATCCTTCCAAACGCCTGCAATAACAGAAACAGTATCGCCTTCTTCGAAGTCGATGAATACGTTCTCTGTCTTGATACCAAGCGGCTTCATCTCAGCCTCTGTCAAGGGAACAGGCTTGCTTCCGGGTCCTACGAATCCGGTAACGCCTCTTGTATTGCGGACTACATACCAGGTAACATCATTCATTACCATATTAATCAGTACATAGCCGGGGAACATCTTCTTAGAAACAGTCTTGCGAACGCCGTTCTTGGTCTCAGTAACATCCTGCATGGGAACGCGAACTTCAAGGATCTCTTCTTCTAAATGTCTGTTCTCAATTGTCTTCTCGATATTTGCCTTAACCTTATTCTCATAACCGGAATAGGTGTGGACAACATACCAGCTGGGCTCAGTGTTATTGTTCTCTGCCATGGTTCTCTCCTTCATTAAAACAAATTAGATTCCAAAACTACTCAGGAAATTAACACCATACTGAAGACCCATATCAATCAGTGCGATAAGTACGCCAACAACAAATGTGATAACCACTACAGCAATTGTCTGCTTGGTGATACCTTCCTTGCTCTGCCATACAACCTTCTTGAATTCGGACTTCAGACCTTTGAACCAGCCTTTGCTCTTCTCAGCAACATTTTTGTTCTCTGCCATAATAGACCTCCAATCAGTAGGTTCGAAACTTCACAAATTACTTCGTCTCTTTGTGTAATGTGTGTCTCTTACAGAATCTGCAGTACTTCTTAGTCTCGAGTCTGTCCGGATGAAGTTTCTTCTCCTTCTTGGTGTCGTAGTTGCGGTTCTTGCACTCTGTGCATGCCAATGTGATTCTTGTACGCATTTTTACCTCCGTCTTCTTACCGCCTATAGGATTCCTTCGGAAAATAATATCTGCTATAATACGGTAACCAATAATATTATTCGCGAGCTGTACACTCCCTGAATTCGACGTGAAATTCCGGAGCGTTCTGCCTTTAAGACAAAAAAATAAGGCCTCAAAATCCACCTCGCTTGAATAATATAGCATAGAAAAAGCCCCGAGTCAACGACATTTTAACCCATTTCCCGCTATTTTCTTCCCGAAAACCCTTGTTTTTTTGACACTTCTGATATATGATAAGGTCATAAAAGTAGGTTATTTTGCCCGCGTATATGGATTTGGTCATATTATGTTAACCAAGGATAGGTTTTATGACATCCATGAGTGGAACTGATTCCGCTTACACGTAACCGATCAAGGAAGAAAGGAGGGGCTGACCATGGCTGACATCACGGCTTTAAATACCGTCTATAACCATTTCATGACGACGTACGCGCCACAGGGTACCAATACCCGTTATGACACGCACAAGAAGAGCGAGTTACGCGGCGTCTATAATTCCATTGTCAAACTGAACAAAGAATCCCCTCTGTTTTTGCTTGATAACAGCGATGAAGCAAAAGAATTTGCTGTGGGCATTAAGGAAGGCAGTCGTGAACTGACCAATGTCATTTCTTCTATTTCAACCGGAAGTGAACATTTGTTATCCAAGAAGGCTGTATCCTCTTCCAATACAGATATCATTACCGCAAGCTATGTAGGCGACGTCATCGATGAAGACAAGGCGCCTAACTTAGATATCGAAGTTCGCGGTCTTGCCAAGTCTCAGATTAATACCGGTAACTTCTTACCTGCTGATGACATGGCACTGCGTCCCAACACCTATTCCTTCGACATTCGTTCCAGGGATATGGACTACGAGTTCCAGTTCAATATCAACGAAGGCGATACCAACCGCAGCATCGAAGAGAAGCTGGCACGACTGATTACCAAGGCCAACATCGGCATCAACGCTTCCGTAGTTGAGCGAAGCGATCACCGTGTTGCCCTGCAGCTTGAGAGTACCGATACCGGTGCAAATGGTGGCGGCAAGCCGTTCTTCACCGTATCTGATGATAAGACCAGTAAAGAAAGCGGTACCGTTCAGTATTTCGGTATCGATCAGACAACGCAGCACAATACCAATTCTTCCTTTATTATTAATGGTGAAGAACATGAGACTTCAGCAAACGTCTTTACCATTGACAAGACTTATGAACTGACACTTCATGATGTGAATCAGGAAGGGGAGACCGTTAACATCGGTCTGAAGACAGATGTGGATTCTCTTACCGAGAATATTACCCATCTGATTGAGGGTTATAACTCCTTTATGAATAAGGCAGCCGCATATCTGGATATGCAGCCCAAGTCCGGCAAGCTCATGAGCGAAATGAGTAACATCGCATCTTTATATAAGAACGAATTGGAATCCATCGGTATGAACATCGGCGAGGACGGTCGCATCAGTCTGGATAAGAATCTGTTCCAGCAGACCGCACTGGAGGAAGATGCCGCAAGCAGATTCAACAGTGTACAGAGCTTCACCAGAAGCATTCTCAACAAGGCCGGTCAGGTATCCTTAAATCCTATGGCCTATACAGAACGCGTTGTGGTTGCATACAAGAACCCCGGCAAGAACTTTGCCACACCTTACGTAACCAGCAACTACAGCGGCATGATGTTCTCCAGTTACTGCTAATAACAAATCAGGCGTGTGATAATTCACACGCCTTTATTATTTCTTCTATCGCTATTCTACTGTTTCAGTCTTCTATCTCTGTCATCTGTTTCTGAATCTGTTTCGGCCATCTATCTTAATCTTCCCGCGCGCAATCCAGTGCACGACGTACCACCTGATGCATATCGTAATACTTGTATTCACCCAAACGACCACCGAAGATTACCTGCTCTTCCTTCCGGGCCAGTTCCTGATATCTGGCGAATAATTCCATATTCTTCTCATCGTTCATCGGATAATAAGGTTCGTCGCCCTTCTTCCAGGTTGCAGGATATTCTCTGGTAATAACGGTCTTCTCCTGGGTACCGAACTCGAAATGTTTATGCTCAATGATTCTGGTATAGGGAATCTCATACTCGGTATAGTTCACCACAGCATTACCCTGGAAATTCTCTGTATCAAGGGTCTCGGTCTCAAATCGAAGAGAACGATATTCCAGTTCGCCGAAGCAATAATCGAAATATTCATCTAGCATACCGGTATAGACCACACGATCTGCAAGACTCTTATAATATTCCCGATTTGATAAGAAGTCCTGATTCAACTTCACTTCCGCACCCTCAAGCAGTTTCTCAATCAGTACCGTATATCCACCCTCGGGAATTCCCTGATATCGATCATTGAAATAATTATTGTCATAGGTAAATCTTACCGGAAGACGCCTGATAATAAAGGGCGGCAACTCGGTTGCTCTTCTGCCCCACTGCTTCTCGGTGTAGCCCTTAACCAGTTTCTCATAGATATCCCTTCCGGCAAGGCAGATTGCCTGCTCTTCCAGGTTGGCCGGTTCACGCTCTCCCATATCAGTCAGCGCTTCTAACTTCTGTTTCTCAATAACTGCCTTAGCTTCCTCAGGAGTCTTCACACCCCACAGTGCATGAAAGGTATTCATATTAAAAGGAAGGTTATAGAGCTCGTCCTTATATCTGGCCACCGGCGAATTGGTGTAACGATTAAAGGGAACCAGGGCATTGACATAGTCCCATACCTCTTTATCGCTGGTATGGAAAATATGCGCACCATACTTATGCACCTGAATGCCTTCTACCTCTTCCGTATAAACATTGCCACCGATATGAGGTCTCTTATCGATTACAAGGCAACTCTTGCCCTCTTTTATTTTCTCATGAGCAAATACTGCGCCAAACAGACCTGCTCCTACTATCAGATAGTCGTAATGTTTCATTATGATTCTCCAGTTAAATCCATCCTCTATAATCACATCTCCATGGCTTATGAGAAAAAGTCATACAGCTTCTGCATATCCAGGGATTTATCATCAATGTAGTAATCCGCATTGGGCTTACCGAAATGAAGTTCATGGTACTTAACACCCCAGTTCTTCATCTGGCGTTTCGTGGTCTCCGACCAGTCAATTCCTGTCACATAGCCTCTTGCCGTAAACAGAATAATCTCGTTACCCCAGTCATAGAGTTTATTGATGATCTCAATCATTTTCTCATTAGGGGGAGCCGAGTCATAATCCAATCCCTTCCGAAATCCTGCAATAACTCCATCAATGTCGAATACAAACCGCTTACCGCCATTGGTAATCTTCAGATACTCTTCTGCCTTAGCAAATTCTTCTTCGGTATCGATATCGAAATTATCATCCATGAAATATCCCACAATGTTGGTACCACTCATAGAATGTTGGTCAAGAATCACATCCGGTCTGATCACATCAATGCAGGCATTCTGGTAATAGGCCTTAGGCAGTTGCTGCCTGGGCATATTATAGCATTCGGGAATGTCATTAAGGAGTGGTGCAAGTTTCGCCGTTGCTCCATGCGAAGACAAATTCGTACCATCTTCCACCAGCCACATCTTATAAGGAACTTCCGTAGCAGGTGCAATGCAGCGCACGGAATCAATGGTCGAATCCGCAAGCATCATATCTACCATGGCATCAATATCCTCTACCTTACGAATGGGGTATGTGGGACGAAGCTGAACAACCACATCCGGAACATAGTCCTCCTTCTCGCGAAGGAAAGTCAGGGCATGATAGAACACATCAATGTCCAGTGCCGTATCCGTCGCATACTCTGCCGGGCGAATAAAGGGCACCTCTGCACCATATTCTCTGGCAATATCCGCATACTTCTCGGAATCAGTGCTGACAATCACTCTGCTCACACGTTCTGACTGCAGTGCATGCTCAATGGAGTAAGCAATCATGGGCTTGCCGTCAATCAGACGAATATTCTTATCGATTACACTCTTAGATCCGCTTCTTGCGGGGATTATTGCAAGTACTTCCGGATTCCTCATTCTCCTGCACTCCTCTTTCGTTCCTGTTTCTCCTGATGCTTTAAGTTCTTAAGAAAAGTTCCGTACCGGTTGATTCTCTCCTTATACCTACCGGATAATGCTTCAATCTTCTTCCGGTTCTTCTCATCCATCTTACCCGGTGCACTGATACAATCGTATAATGCTCTATCCGGTGAGAAATATCGGTAGGAGCCAAACTCCGTGTCTGTTACCTGGATAAACTTACCAACCTCCATATGGGTCAGAAAATACCGCTTGATGGGATGTACAATATCCATCTTCTTACGATCTTCCCTTGCGGTAGCCACCCGAATCACTTCCGGTTCCGTAACATTCAGTCCTGCTAAAAAGCAGGCAGTATCCAGACAGAACACCGCTTCCGGATTCATCTTGGCAATCTCAATATATTTATAATCGGCAGGTTTCTGATAGCCACAGCTGTTGCACCAGTACCAGCCTCTTGTAAATCTCTCCAGTATTCCTTCCTCTTCCAGTTCACGCATCTGCAGCACCGTGATTCCCATATCCCGCAGCTGTTCAAAGCTCATGTAACCGTGATGGTCATGAAAAAGGTCTATAATTCTGGTATATGTCTTACTCAGCATACTACTCCTATTTCCCCTGTAGAGTTTAATTTAACACAAAAAATGTGCCCATACAAGGGCACATTCCTATGTCAAAACATGAAATTTCACAAAACACTTAATTCTCTTCCAACGCTTCCTTAAGAGAGCAGATCTTCATTCCGGAAATAAGAGCACCACCTTCGGTTGCATCAATAAAGGTTACTCCGCTACCCTCTCTGGTCGCTATATACCGCTCAAACCATTCCCGATACATGTTCATAGCCTGTGTGGTATAGACCACACCACCATTTACGGAAGGAACCTCAATCAAGCCGTCCACACTCTCAAGAAAACCACACTTTCCGGCCTGGTCTGCGTGAAGTTTCTGGTTGGTATAGGCTAAGTCCAGGCCAATAGCAATCACGCGCTTTGCACCAAGGGACACCGCAACATCATATGCCAGCGTCGCAACTGAGCCACCGGTCTCATAAGTTCTGAAGTCTCGCTCTGCGGCATAATCTTCCGCCTTCGGGAAGCCTTTCTGACAGATAAGATACTTCTTACCTGCATAATCTGTTGAAATGGACATGGTTGCGGTTGAACCGATTAACACCGGAATATTCTCGCCTTCCAGGCCGCGAATCTGACCGCGAATGCGCTCAGACGCATCGAGGAAAATAGCGTAGTCCGGTCGAATACCCATGCTTACCATTTTCCGAAGGGCGGTTCCTACGCATAGGATAACAGGACGCTTCACATCATCCTTAGCAATAGTCCTTACATATTCGATATTCTGATCAAGGGATGGGCCTGCTGCCACAAGAATTACATCCCTTCCACTAAATGCGGGGGCCAGTTCATCCACATAAGCATCACAGCTACGAACATTACTACGGAAGTTGGCAAGCATTTCTCCATACTGATTACGAATGGAGGAATCCTGCACAAATAACTGGTGCACTCGCATGCTTACTGTTTCATTTTCTATATTTCGAATAGACGGATAATGAATCATCACCGTTGTCTGATTCTCTATGATTCCTGACGCAAATGCCGCAAGGCTGGGATCGTGAACAATCCGTAGGTTTTTGCCTTCGTAATCAACAAACTTAGAACCCACGCCAAGTCCTGCAACCATTCTTGCAAGTTCAATAATCGTCAAGTCAGCCTCATATACGGTAATCGGCACTAACCCATGGGTCATTTTGCAAAGAGCCAGGACATGATATCCAAGGCCCAGTCCGTATACCGCATATTCCGAAATCTCGCTATCATAATACTGTCCCGCAAGAATCTCGCCTTCCTTGTAAGGATCTGCATTGCTGTGCAGATACCAGTTCCCGGTGGAATCACTAATCGCCAGGGTCATGGCACCACTGGTGGTAGGCTCTATGCTATAGATCCTGCCATTACGCTCCACTTGAAATCCATTCAGTTCTTCGCAGCTCCCCTCTTCCATCACCATATCCCGAAGAGGCTGAATCAGTTCTGTTAGGAAGGGCAGGGTCTGCAATTCCATCAGGTCTGCCATCAGCACGTAGTCCTTCTGCTCCATAGCCCCAAGAAGCCCCTGGAGTTCAGCCATGATTACATTTTCTTCAATTACAGTGGCTTTGCCGTAGGCCATAGCGCCTGCATTTAACGCTGTCTTCAGGCCAATAAGTTCTGTAAGCGCAGCTCCATATGCATTAACCCAGTTCTGAAACAGTCGCTCACCGCGATTGTAATTCTGCATACGGAACAACCGAATCATTTCATTTACGGTTGTGTATAGACCTGATACAGATCTGTATAATTCTAGTTTCGTCATCTTATTCTTATCCAAAGCAATTAATTGCGCTTATTACTGTCTCAATTTCTTCGTCTGTTAATCCCGGATAAATAGGGATACTCAATTCGGTCGCAGCTACCCGTTCCGAAATGGGATAATCTCCCTGTTTATAACCTGCATCCCGGTAGGCTCCCTGCAGATGAATGGGAATGGGATAATGAATCAAGGTCATGATGCCCTTTTCCTTAAGGTATGACTGCAGTTCATCCCGCTTCTCACAGAGAATCGGGAAAATATGATACACGTTAGTATCAATCTGTTTCGGAAGAAGAATCTGCTCATTCGTAATTCCTGCATAGTACAGTTCAGCCTGGCGCTTACGCTCGGCATTCCATTCTTCCAGATGATTTAATTTCACCCGCAGAAATGCAGCCTGGAATTCATCCAGTCTGGAATTCATTCCCATCAGATCATGATGGTATTTCTCGGATGAGCCATAATTACCAATTGCTCTGACTGCTTCCGCAAGTGTAACATCATCTGTTACAACACAGCCTGCATCACCCAGTGCGCCTAGGTTCTTGCCTGGATAGAAGCTAAAGGCCGCCGCAACTCCAAAGGTACCGGCCATTCTTCCCTTCTCGTCCCTTACGCCGTGTGCCTGGGCTGCATCCTCAAACAGCAGCAGATTGTGAGCCTTGGCAATTTCACCGATTCGGTCCATATTCTGCAGTCTTCCGTAGAGGTGAACTGCAATAATCGCTTTCGTTTTCTCTGTGATTGCTGCCTCAATCAGGTCCGGATTCATAAGTAGCGTTTCATACTCCGGCTCCACAAGCACAGGTTTCGCTCCGGTCTGTGTCACCGCAATCGCTGTGGCGATAAAGGTATTGGCCGGGATGATCACTTCATCTCCCGCTCCGATTCCTGCTGCCGTAAGCATCATCCGAATGGCGTCTAAGCCATTGCCACAGCCCACGCAGTATTTCATGCCTATATAGGCCGCGTATTCTTCTTCAAATGCATGAAGATTCTTACCACCAATGAACCACTGACTCTCCATAACCTGATGAAAGGCCTGCTCAAATTCCGGCGCTAATTGATCATGCATCCCATTAAATGTCTGATATTGGATCATTTGCTACTTACGCTCTGCCACAAACTTCAAAAAATCATCATAATT
>JAZLHG010000217.1:0-6190 GCA_045616705.1 Lachnospiraceae bacterium
CAATGTGGTGCAGGATGTGATTTTCCGTACGATGTACGGGTTGGCTTACGCAGAGAGATTCCTGTACGACTGTGTGAAGCGGTAAGTGGGATGAAACTATCGCGGAGTAGTGGATGAAGCTGCCGATAGGCGAATTGGTGAAGATATGCTGAAGAGAAAGTTAAACGAAATCGGTTCTAATTTATATCGCAGTCTGGTGTATCCTTTCGTGAGAATGAGACTGGAGCGTAAGAGTAAGAGCATTCTGAAGCAGGGTTCTTACCTGTACGGAGGTTCTACGCTGTCCGGCAGGAATTTCGTGGGAAGAGACAGCCAGCTCTGCAATGTATCCTTAGGATACTGTTCCTATCTGAATAAGAACTGCGATCTGGCCAATACAGAGATTGGAAGATACACTTCTATCGGAAACGGGGTAACGACCGTACTGGGCAAGCATCCTACCGATACCTTTGTATCTACCCATCCGGCATTTTACTCTGCCAGTGCACTGGGATATTCCTACGTGACAGAGGATCGCTTTGTCGAGATGACTTATCTCGATGAGGCTTCCCGTATTCAGGTTCGCATCGGTAACGATGTGTGGATTGGCAGTAATGTACAGATCATGGAAGGAGTTACTATAGCGGATGGATGCGTCGTGGCAGCAGGCGCTGTGGTAACAAAGGATACGGAAGCATATGGAATCTATGCCGGTGTTCCTGCAAGACTAATCCGAAAGCGTTTTGATGATGAGACCATAGAGAAGCTGCTTCATCTTCAGTGGTGGAAGAAGGATGAAAACTGGATCCGTGAGCATGTGGAACAGTTTAAGGACTGTCAGGAGCTGCTTAGAGAAGTAGATGGTTAATGAGATTTACAATATGATGAGACCTGCAATTGTTGTCATTGGGTACAATAGAATAAATTCCATGAAGAGACTGCTTGCTGCAGTTGAGGCTGCTGATTACCCTGTTGGGGAAGATATTCCTCTGATTATCAGCATTGACCGGGCAGCCGATGGCAGTAATACAGATGTGAAAGAATATGCAGAGGCATTTACCTGGACCCACGGTGTGAAAATCGTGGTATATCGGGAAGAGAATTACGGCCTTAAGAAGCATGTGCTGACCTGTGGAGATTACAGTAAGGAATACGGTAGTGTAATTCTTCTGGAGGATGATTTGTATGTCTCTCCTGCCTTCTATGCTTATGCCTGCGCAGCACTTGATTATACCAAGGAAAATCATAGAATCGGGGGAATCTCCCTTTACAATCACCGATTGAATGTACATGTGAGAGAGCCCTTTGAAGCGCTAAATGAGGCCTGCGATAACTGGTATTTCCAGTTTGCTTCATCTTGGGGACAAGCCTTTACGGCAGACCAGTGGGGTGGTTTTCGCCAGTGGCTTACAGAGAATGACGGCAAGGATCTTAGAGCAGAGAATATGCCTGCCAATGTATCCGGCTGGTCTGATAAATCCTGGTTGAAATATTATATTAAATATCTGATTGAGACCGATCGGTATTTCCTCTATCCTACGGTGTCCTATACGACCAACTTCGCAGAAGAGGGAACCCATGCGGCAGAGGCAAGCAATGATCTTCAGGTGCCTCTTAGCGGCAGAAGACCTGCAGGCAGTGCATTTGTATTTAGAGATCTTGCAGAAGTTACCAATGTCTACGATGCATTTTATGAGAATAAGAAGCTTAATGAGGTATTGAACCTGCAGGGTGTGCTGGTTGATTTGTACGGATATAAGCCGGTGCCTAAGGTAGAGACTGAGCCGGATACAGAGGAATCAGATGGAGAGCATAGGCAGGTTCGCTATATGCTTAGTTGCAAAAGCCTTCCTTACAAGCAGGTGAAGAGTTACGGCAGAAGATTACGACCTGTGGATGCCAATATTATGCAGGATATTCCGGGAGAGGATTTCTTCCTGTATGATTTAAGCGCTCCGGCAGCTGCACCTCGTGTAAGTCTTGTTAGCAAGCTGCTATATAATTATCGCGCAATCAAAGCGAAGGATATGATGAAGATTCTGTCTCACAGAATCAAAGGAAAGTTATAAATTATGTGTGGAATTTTTGGAGTGAAGGGCAGGCTGATCCCGGAAGAACTGGGATACAAATGCATCGACCGAATCGCCCACAGAGGTCCTGACGGAAGAGGACTGTGGCAGGAGAAGGATATTACACTTGGCCACAGACGTCTGGCGATTATGGATTTAAGTGATAATGGGCTTCAGCCCATGGCGGATGCAAGCGGCCGATACATGCTTGTCTTCAACGGAGAAATCTACAATTTCATAGAGATTAGAGAAGAACTGATTACCTTGGGATATCGCTTTGTCAGCGATTCCGATTCAGAGGTTCTCTTAAATGCCTATATTGAATGGGGAGAAGCCTGCCAGGATAAATTCAATGGTATGTGGGCTTTTGCGGTATATGACCGTCAGGAAGAATCCCTGTTCCTAAGCAGAGATCGATTCGGCGTGAAGCCTTTATATTACACCGAGCTTGGCGATCACTCCATTGCCTTTGCATCGGAGATGAAGGCACTGATGCCCCTTCTTGATACGGTAAGAGCCAATCGGAAGCTGGTATGCGATCCTGCCAGAATCGTGTACTACGAGAGCACGGAAGAGTGCGTCATCGAAGGCCTTAAGAGACTGCCGGCAGGTCACAGCATGACCTATGAGCAGGGCCGGATTCAGATTAGCCGTTGGTGGAATACATTGGATCATCTGGTGGAAGTTCCTAAGACCTACGAAGAACAGGTCCTATATATGCGAGAACTGTTTCTTGATGCCTGCAAGCTTCGTATGAGATCGGATGTTACCATTGGCACCGCATTGTCAGGCGGACTGGATTCCTCTGCAACTATTTGTGCCATGGCTCATCTTGCAAGAAATGATTCGGATGTGCGTATGAACGAGGACTGGCAGCACGCCTACGTTGCTACTTTCCCCGGGACTACCCAGGATGAGAGTGTATATGCCAAGAAGGTTACGGATTATCTTCAGATTCCTGCTACCTTCGTTGAAATCGATCCGGTGAAGGCTGTTGATCAGTTGGACCGTTATATCTACCTGGTTGAGGATGTGTATCTGACAAGTCCCATTCCCATGATGCTTCTGTACGGAGCACTTCGTGAGGATGGCACCTATGTTACCATTGACGGACATGGTGCGGATGAACTGTTTGGTGGATATACTTTCGATTTCATTCAGGCCCTTCGAGATGCCAGAACCAAGGAAGAGCGGGACTGGATTCTGACAGCCTATATTGACAGCTTCCCTAAGGACGGCTCCAATATGGCCCTGAAGTCTACCAGTAAGTCTTCCGTTTATATGACTTATCTGAAACGTCAGCTGAAGGACTATCTGAAGCGAGATCAGGAAGATTATAAGCGGGTTCGGGCAGCGGGAGATCCCAGATATCAGGCGATGGATACATTAAATAAGAGACTCTACGCATCCAGCCATGAGACCATTCTTCCCACTCTGCTTCGTAACTATGACAGATATTCCATGGGCAATACCATTGAGATTCGTATGGCCTTTATGGATTATAGAATTGTTAGCTATGCCATGTCTCTTGGATTTGCTTCCAAGGTTCACGGGGGATACAGCAAATCCATTATCCGCGATGCCATGGCACCTTACATGCCTGAGGATATTGCATACCGTAAGACCAAGATCGGATTCAATACGCCGATTGTGGAATGGATGCAGGGACCTCTTAAGGGCTACTTCGAAGATATACTGGAATCTCAGGATTTCAGAAACTGTGACCTGATCAATGCACAAAAGGTACAAAGTGAAGTGCGTGAAGTAATTCAGAACCCGGCTGCGACCTTCGCCATGGGTGAGAGAGCCTTCAGCGATTTGTATCCGTATTTATGGGAGAGAGCGGTGCTTAAGCACGCAGACTGATTATGAACATTCTGAACAAAGTAAGTTACATTTTTAGCAAAAAACAAAAAGTACAGTCCATTCTGCTGTGTGTGGGACTGTTTATCGGTGCTTTATTTGAACTGGTGGGCATCTCCTTAATTACGGAGCTTGTCACCTTAATTACAGACCCCGGTAAGATTCACGGCAATGCACTGTTTCAGGGTATCTATGATTTCTTAGGACTCAGTAACGACAGACAGTTCTTCTTATGGCTGGTAATCGGTCTGATCGGCGTCTATGTCATCAAAAATGCCTACCTGCTGTGGATTAACTACGTGCAGTACACCTTCGTATTCAATAACCAGTTAAGACTGTCCGGTCGTCTCATTGACTGCTACATGAAGAAGCCTTACACCTATCATCTGGACAAGAATTCCGCAGAGATGGTGAGAAACGTCATGCTGGATACAGAGCGATTCTTCCAGATGCTTCTCAGTGTGTTCTCCATTCTGGCGGAAGGTCTGGTATCTGCGCTTCTGTGTGTATATCTGATTGTGGTTGATTGGTTTATTACCGTGTCGGTCATTGTGATTCTGGGTATTTTCTCCCTGATCTATCTGCTGCTCTTTAAGAACAAAGCCAAGGCTTACGGTCAGATTAATCAGGTCTATGACGGCAAAATGCATCAATCCATTAACCAGGCTCTGGGTGCAGTGAAGGATATTAAGATTCTCCATCGTGAGAAATATTTCTCAGGTGCGTTTATTGCATACGGCAGGAAGAAGATGAATGCGGTTCGTAATAATAACGTGTTAGGTCAGGCGCCTAAGTACCTGATTGAGACCGTGACCATCGGTGCCGTACTGATGGTCATTGTAATGAAGATTTATCAGGGTGATGATTTAACCACCATGATTCCCCAGCTGGCAGCCTTTGCCATTGCGGCGTTTAAGCTGCTTCCTTCCGTAAGTAAGATCAATAATTACCTGAACCTGGTGATTTTCCTGAAGCCTTCTGTAGATTTGATCTATCGTGATATTAAAGATACAGAGGATATGCACAACTACGAAATCTCCGATGCGGCCTGTGATGATAAGGAATTTGCCGACAATCATCCGGAGATGCTTAGTGTGAATCATTTGTATTACCGCTATCCCCATACGGAGCGAGACGTATTAAAGGACGTGACCTTCGCTATTCCTCTTGGTGCATCCATTGGATTAATCGGCCCCAGCGGAGCTGGAAAGTCAACCCTTGCGGATATTATTCTGGGCATTCTCACTCCCACAGGCGGAAGTGTGAATTACGGAATCATGAATGTGCATGAGCACCCCTTAAAGTGGTCCAAAAAACTGGCTTATATTCCCCAGACCATTTTCTTATCCGATGAGACCATCCGCAACAATGTAGCCTTTGGTATCGAGGAAGAAGATATTGATGAAGAGAAAGTATGGGAAGCCCTGGAGGAGGCTCAGCTGAAAGAATTTGTAAAGAGCCTGCCCGATGGACTGGATACGGAAGTGGGCGAGCGTGGTGTACGTCTGTCCGGTGGCCAGCGCCAGCGTATCGGTATTGCCAGAGCCCTTTATGATAATCCGGAGATTCTGGTGCTTGATGAGGCAACCTCTGCACTGGATTCCGAAACGGAGACAGCGGTTATGGAGGCCATTGACCGTCTGGCAGGTCGTAAGACCTTAATTATTATTGCCCACCGTTTGACAACCATTCGAAACTGCGATTTGATTTTCAGAGTAGAAGAGGGACAGATTTCACCGGTTGATCCGGCAGAGCTGAACTAAGAGAGGATAGGAAGTTGGCAAGCAGTCCTTTACTGAGTGTGATTTTTATCACTTATAACCATGAGAAATATGTTGAGAAGGCCTTAAGAAGCGTTCTGGAGCAGGAGACGGATTTCGAATTCGAAGTCATTGTCGGAGAGGACTGTTCTACGGATTCCACCAGGGAGATTATTACCAGGGTGGCAGCGGAGTACCCCTACAGACAGGTAATCTGCAATTTCCGCGAGAAGAACACCGGAAGACCTACGTTAAATGTATATGAGACCACCATGGCCTGCAGGGGAGAGTTCTTGGCATACCTTGAGGGTGACGATTACTGGTCGGATCCTAAGAAACTTCAGAAGCAGGTGAATTTCCTTAGGGAGCATCCGGAATATATTGGTGTGACCCACACCTTCCGTATGATTGATGAGAATGGTGCACCCCATACGGACCCGGAGATTCTGAAGATAGGATCTCTGTATGACTGGAGCGGCGATTTCACCTTCGATAATTACGAACATTCCGATAAATGGC
>JAZLHG010000218.1:0-2027 GCA_045616705.1 Lachnospiraceae bacterium
CTGCTTGATGAAGTGAAGACCATTAATATTGGTAATGAAATTGCGGTTACCGTATCCATTGGCTTCGGTCTTGAGACCGGCAGTTATCAGAAGAATTATGAATATGCCAGAACAGCGATTGATCTTGCTCTGGGGCGAGGCGGTGACCAGGCCATTGTGAAGACGCCGGAAGATACTTCTTACTACGGCGGTAAGAGCCAGATGGCTGAGAAGAATACCAGGGTTAAGGCCAGAGTGAAGGCACATGCTCTTCGAGAGATTATTGAAGGCAGTGACCGTATTATGGTTATGGGCCATAAGAATACGGACGTTGACTGCTTTGGTGCAGCTGTAGGTATCTTTAGAGCAGCCAGAACTTTTGATAAGAAGGCACATATTGTAATCAATGAAGTGAGTACATCGGTTCGTCCGTTAATGGAGGAGTTAAAGCGTTCTTCCGATTACGATGGAGATGTATTCCTGAATAATACCCATGCACTTGATCTGGTGGACAGTTCCACGGTACTGGTAGTTGTGGATGTCAGCAAGCCCAGTTTCACAGAGTGCCCGGAATTGCTGAACAGATGTGGTTCTATTGTGGTACTTGACCATCATAGACAGGGTACAGAGGTTATCCAGAATGCGACATTGTCCTATATTGAGCCTTATGCCTCTTCCGCTTCGGAGATGGTAGCGGAGATTCTGCAGTATATTCATGACAATGTGAAGCTTCGTTCCGTTGAGGCTGACTGTATCTATTCCGGTGTCATGATTGATACCAACAATTTCTCCACCAAGACCGGTGTCAGAACCTTTGAAGCGGCAGCCTATTTAAGAAGAAACGGCGCGGATGTTAGCAGAGTCCGTAAGATGTTCAGGGATGATTTGGAGGATTATAAGGCCAGAGCGGAGGCGGTTCGTAACGCAGAGATTGTGTTCGGTGCATATGCGATTTCCGTATCGGTTGCAGACCATTCCGAAACGCCTACGATTATAGGTGCCCAGGCTGCCAATGAACTGTTAAATATTAACGGAATTAAGGCTTCGTTTGTACTGACGGAGTACCAGGGTGAGATTTATGTCAGTGCCCGTTCCATTGATGAACTGAACGTTCAGCTGGTTATGGAAGAATTGGGTGGCGGCGGCCATATGAATATTGCCGGCTGCCAGCTTAAGAATATGTCATTGGAAGAGGCGAAACTGCTTCTGATTAATACATTAGGCGATATGCAGAAGGAAGGTAAGATTTAATGAAAGTAATATTATTACAGGACGTGAAGTCCCTTGGTAAGAAGGATGAAATCGTAGACGTTAGTGACGGATACGCTAAGAATTTTATTTTCACCAAGAAACTTGGTGTGGAAGCTACTTCTAAGAACTTAAACGATCTGAAGCTGAAGAAGGCAAATGATGCTAAAGTGGGTGCAAGAATTCTGGAAGAGGCCAAGGAGTATGCCAAGGTCATTGAGACCAAGGAAGTTGTTGTGAAGCTTAAGACCGGTGAGGGAGGAAGAACCTTCGGCTCCATTTCCTCCAAGGAGATTGCGGAAGAGGCTAAGGCACAGCACAATCTGGATATTGATAAGAAGAAGATTTCATTAACCGATGCAATTAAGAGCTTGGGTGTATACAATGTCAGCGTGAAGCTGCATCCTCAGGTAACCGCAACGCTGAAGGTTAAGGTAGTAGAAGCGTAACAAACGGAAGGAGCTACGGCTGTGGATGAAGCGATTGTAAAAAGAATACTGCCACATAGCACAGAAGCGGAACAGTCCGTAATCGGCTCCATGTTGATGGATCGGGAAGCGATTGTTACTGCAGCAGAGATGTTGCACAAGGATGATTTCTACGGCAAACAATACGGAGTCCTCTTCGAGGCAATGGTGCAGTTATATAATGAAGGCAAGGCAGTAGACGTGGTTACACTTCAGGGCAAGCTTAAGGAGATGGATGTTCCTCCGGAAATGAGCAACATGGAGTTCGTAAAGGAGTCCATTGCCATGGTTCCCCATGCTGTTAATGTGAAGCAGTATGCCAGCATTGTCAGC
>JAZLHG010000219.1:0-1629 GCA_045616705.1 Lachnospiraceae bacterium
AGTCTGTGAACACCCTTTTCGGATTTCAGATATCCGTAAGCATTCAGCCCGTTCACCTGGAACGTAACTGATTTAATTCCTGCTTCATCACCATCCAGATAATCCAATACTTCCACCGAGAAGCCCTTCTTCTCCGCATATCTGGAATACATTCTGTAGAGCATGCCTGCCCAGTCACAGCTCTCTGTTCCGCCGGCACCGGCATTTAATCGAAGAATTGCGTTATTCTTATCATATTCGCCTGATAACAATGTATTAATGCGAAGTTCTTCAAGGGTATTACGAAAATGGTCATACTCAGCCTGAATATCCGGCACCATTTCCGGATCATTCTCTTCATAAGCCATATCCAGTAGTTCGAAGATATCGCTGTACTGCTGTTCAAGACCTTCTACCGTCTCTATAATATCCTTGTAGCTCTTAAGCTCAATGGTCATCTTCTGCGCCCGTTCCGGATCGTCCCAGAATCCGGGAGCCTCCATCTCACGCTCTAATTCTTCCACACGCTGTTTCTTGTTCTCAAGCGACAAAGAAGCCTTTACTTCCTGTAAAGGCTTGTCATATGTCTGTAATTCCTGTTTAATCTGATCTAATTCAACCACTATCAATCTCCCAAACTGATATTATGATTTCCTCATGCAGCACTGTTTGTATTTCTTACCGCTTCCGCAAGGACAGGGATCGTTGGGATAAATCTTAACGGCCTCTCTCTTCTGCGGCTTCTTCTGAACGGTATCATCCTTGTTGGTTCCGGTAATCTTGGCAACTTCCTCACGCTCAACCTTCTGCTCAACGCGGATATGGGTCAGTACACGAACAGTCTCCTCACTAATGGAATCTGTCATGCCGTTAAACATCTCATAACCCATCATCTTATATTCTACAAGGGGATCACGCTGGCCGTATGCCTGCAGACCGATTCCCTGACGAAGCTGATCCATATCATCGATATGATCCATCCATTTTCTGTCGATAACCTTAAGGAGAACTACTCGCTCCAGTTCACGAATCTGCTCAGGAGTCTGGAATTCAGTTTCCTTGGCCTCGTATAGCTTCACAACCTCTTCCTTCAGATTATGCTTTAACTTCTTCTTATTCAAATCACGAACTGCAGTAGGTGTCAGTTCTGCAACCGGTACGGTAGCACGAAGGATATGATTCAGTTCGTTAAGGTCCCAATCTTCGGGAACCGCATCTTCACCGATACACATATCGACCGTATTCTCCACGAAGTCTGTTGCCATGCGGAAAATAACATCCCTCATGTTCTCGCCATCCAGTACACGACGACGCTCTGCATAAATAATCTCACGCTGCTCGTTCATAACCTGGTCGTACTCCAGCAGATTCTTACGAATACCGAAGTTGTTATTCTCAATTCTGGTCTGTGCCTTCTCAATTGCTGAGGACAGCATCTTATGCTCAATCTGTTCACCATCAGGAACGCCCAATGTATTGAAGATATCCATCAGTCTCTCAGAACCGAATAATCTCATTAAATCATCTTCCAGAGAGATGAAGAATCTGGATTCACCGGGATCGCCCTGACGTCCGGAACGTCCACGGAGCTGGTTATCAATACGACGAGACTCATGTCTCTCGGTACCGATAATCTTCAAACCGCCTGCT
>JAZLHG010000220.1:0-2557 GCA_045616705.1 Lachnospiraceae bacterium
TATTACGTCCCTCACGACCAATAATTCTGCCCTTCATCTCATCACTGGGTAACTGCACTACAGAAATAGTTGTCTCTGCAACGTGATCCGCTGCACACTTCTGAATTGCTGTAACTACCAGATCCTTAGCTTTCTTGTCTGCTTCTTCCTTGGCTCTGGCTTCATACTCCTTCACCAGAAGAGCAGTTTCATGTTTTACTTCGTCTTCGACAATTCTTAACAGATATTCTTTTGCTTGTTCAGAGGTAAGTCCGGAGATTCTCTCCAATTCCTGTACGCGCTGCTGGTTAAGCTTAGAAACTTCTTCCTTCTGTCTGGCAATTGCTTCTTCCTTCGCTGCAAGACTCTGTTCCTTACGCTCGATTGCTTCCGTCTTCTTATCGACGTTCTCTTCCTTTTGCTGAACTCTGCGCTCAAGTCTCTGAAGTTCGGCTCTTCTCTCCTTGGTCTCCTTTTCAAGTTCATTCTTCGTACGAATGGACTCTTCCTTGACCTCAAGAAGGCTCTCTCTCTTCTTCGCCTCGGCAGTCTTCAGTGCATCATCAATGATTTCTCTGGCCTTCGCTTCAGCATTACCAATCTTCTGCGCATCAGCCTTGAGCTTACCATTAAATCCAAGCTTATAAGCGAACACAACTGCAACCAGGAGTAATACAACTGCGCCTACGATGAACTTAACATCAGGCATTCCAGTACTACCTCCTTATAAAGTTTTCATTGTACAAATATTAAATAGGATATTTATTACTATAAACACCCTAGGTTACAATTCTACAACATGTTAATTCTAAACGGATTACCATGTTATGTCAAGTTCCTTATAAACTTTTTAGTCAGTAGTCAAGTGGGAATAGCATCTCTTGATCAAGTCCAGGGAATAACCTTTGCGATAAAATGTGGCAAAAAACTTCTGTCTATTGGAATAATCATTCAGACTTCCATCAGGAATAGATCTTAATTTACGAGCCATTAGCTGCAGAAGAATCTCTTCATCCTGATTCCCATGCTCTTCTTCGTAACGACTCAGCGCGTCCTCAATAACATCTTCAGGTATTCCCTTCAGACGAAGTTTCCCTTCCAGTTCTCGTCTGGAAAGAGAACCGGAATGAAATGAAATATAAGAATCCGCATAACGATGGTCATCGATATAATGATAACTCTTAACATAAGCAAGTGCCTCATCAATAACCCGGGAAGGATATAATCCATCCTTCAGTTTAGTATACATAGCCTGTTCGGTATAGTCTCTGGTCTGGAGAAGATTCATAGCCCTCAGCTTCGCTCTCTTTAGCAGGGCCTTATCATAAATCTCCTCCAAAACATCTTCAGAGATCTCCTTCCCAACGGAAATATCATATCGACGTAATTCACCTTTATATAAGACAAATGCGAACTCATCATTTAAATACACCTTGTACTTCGTATTCTTCTTATACTCCGTAACCTGGGTAACAATCATTATTCAGCATCCTTCTTGGAAGACTTGCTTGCCTTAGTAGAAGACTTCTCAACTTCTTCCTTGGCTTCATCTGCCGGAAGCAGACCGAATTTCTCTCTTACCTGCTTCTCAATCTCAGCACAAATTTCGGGATTATCAATCAAATACTGCTTGGTATTCTCACGACCCTGGCCAATCTTCTGACCCTGGTAAGCATACCATGCACCACTCTTATTAATAATGTCACAGTTTGCTGCAAGGTCCAGGATATCACCTTCTGATGAAATACCTTTACCAAACATAATATCAAACTCTGCTTCCTTAAACGGAGGCGCAATCTTGTTCTTCACAACCTTAATACGAGTACGGTTACCAACAACCTCGCCACCCTGCTTCAATGTCTCAATTCGACGCACATCCATACGTACGGATGAATAGAATTTCAACGCAACACCACCGGTAGTTGTCTCAGGATTGCCAAACATAACGCCAATCTTCTGACGAAGCTGATTAATAAAAATAACAGTACAATTGGTCTTACTGATTACTGCAGTAAGCTTACGAAGTGCCTGTGACATAAGTCGAGCCTGAAGACCCATATGTGCATCACCCATCTCGCCATCGATTTCAGCCTTGGGAACAATTGCTGCAACAGAGTCCACAACAACAATATCCACCGCACGGGAACGTACCATGGTCTCTGTAATCTCCAGAGCCTGCTCACCGTTATCCGGCTGAGAAATATATAAATTATCAATATCTACACCAATATTCTTCGCATATACAGGATCAAGCGCATGCTCGGCATCAATAAAACCTGCAATACCGCCCCTCTTCTGAACCTCAGCAATCATATGAAGTGTAACAGTTGTCTTACCACTGGATTCAGGTCCGTAAATCTCAATAATTCTTCCCTTGGGAATTCCGCCAAGACCAAGTGCGATATCAAGACTCAAAGATCCTGTGGGAACTGTCTCAATGTTCATGTTGTTATCGGTATCGCCCAATTTCATAACTGAGCCCTTACCATACTGCTTCTCAATCTGTGCCAATGCGGCATCTAAAGCTCTTAATCTCTCTTCTCTCTGCATTTCTACTCTCCTTATCATATATCAAATA
>JAZLHG010000221.1:0-1864 GCA_045616705.1 Lachnospiraceae bacterium
CATTACTTCGGTAGGTGCGGCACTGGCCATTATCGATGGAACGGGCCCTCTTTCTACGGATGGAACCTGGGGGAACCATATGGAGTATACGTCTAAGGCCATTGGCGAACTGGGAGCTATTAACGGTCCCAGGTGCTGCAAGAGAGATGCGATGGTTGCGTTTCGAAATGGCGTTTCATATATCAACGAGCATTATGATGTTACGCTTGAATGGGAGAAGCCCCAATGTGTATATTCTAATCTGAACGAGCAATGCATTGGAGGACGATGCCCTTTCTACGAAGGTTGAACCCGGGGGACGGAGGTACCGGTTCATTGAACCTAGGGGACGGGGTGCCGGTTCATTTAAACCAAGGGGAAATAAGATGACAGGGAAATCTAAATTAGGAATTTATTTGGGAATATGTCTGTTAGGTTGTGGCCTGCTGACTGGATGCAGCGCTGATTCCCCAAATGCGTCGCAGGCTGTAAGCGTAGCAGAGGAAATCGTATCTGAGCAACCGGTGCAGGTGGTACCGCTTCAGTCTATAGAACAGAAGGATGAACATGCATATTCCTGTGATTATAATGGAACAACAAGAGAATTTATAGAGTATGGTCCTGAGGATGAGAATGGTGTAAAAGGTGTTATTTTCATGTTACATGGGTATGGTTCCGGTGCAGAGAACTTCCGACTGGATACCAAAATGGATGAAGTTGCACGAGAGAGAGGCTACGTGGTAGTCTATGTTACCGGCTCTAAGAATGAACAGGATAAAACCTCATCCATCGGATGGAACTCCGGAATTGGAGATTCTTCCAGTGATGATTTAGGATATCTGAAATCCCTTGCCGGCTACATGCAGGACAAATATGGCCTTACAAGAGAAGAGACCTTTGTTACCGGATTCAGTAACGGTGGGTTTATGACATATCGAATTGCTGTAGAGGGGCAGGATAGTTTTGCTGCTGTTGCCAGTGTTGCCGGCATGATGCCGCAAGCAATGTGGGAACTGAAGCCGGACCGGTTGTCTGTTTCATTGCTTCAGGTGAGTGGCAGTAAGGACGATGTGGTTCCCATGAATAGCAATGGCTCGGCGAAATATGCCAAAGCTCCGGCCATTGAAGATGTATTGGATTATTTTGCCGTTGCAAACGGCTTGACGAAAGCAGATACGATAGCCTTATCAGAGAAGGCTGAACTGATCAAACGATTCGAAGAGGGAAGCCATGAGCAGGTATGGAGCGTACTGATTCGGGATGGAAGACATTCCTGGCCTCAGGAAGATCTATGCGGATTTAGTGTGCGAGAACTGATTCTGGATTTCTTCGACACTATATTGAGTACGAATCGTTGATATAAGGGGGCGTGCGAATGGCGGTTATGCTGACAGGTGATACCCATGGTATGCTGGATATTGGTAAAGTAACAGAATTCTTCGATGCGAATGATGAATATTCGAAGGATGATTATCTGATTATCCTTGGTGATGCCGGCGTGTTGTGGAATGGCATTGAGGATAGAGAGGTCCAAGAGACTCTGAACAATCTGCCGGTAACGACGCTGTGGTTAGATGGAAATCATGAGAACTTTGATCTGCTTGCGGAATATCCGGATGAAATGTGGCATGGTGGCAGGGTTCATTTTATTTCTGACAGCATTATTCATTTATCAAGAGGTCAGATATTTGAAATTGATGGCTTAACGTTTTTTACTTTCGGAGGAGGCAATAGCATTGATAAGGGCAGCAGACAGGTAGGTCTGTCTTGGTGGCCACAAGAGATGCCCTCAGATTCCGAGTATAAAGAAGGGTTGAATAATCTTGAGAAGGTTGATTGGAGTGTTGACTATGTGCTTACCCATACCTGTCCGGATTTTGTTGCA
>JAZLHG010000222.1:0-13640 GCA_045616705.1 Lachnospiraceae bacterium
GGCATCGCTCTTTTTCTATGGATTCCATAACCACCGGGCTTTTATTGTACTTGTGCTTAGCATCGGTTTCAATTACCTGCTGGTTTATGTTCTGAATCGAGTTCGTACCCTTTCGGGCAATAATACGCCTGTTCTTCCGAAATGCATGGTTGCCCTTGGCATCATTGTAGATCTTGGACTCTTAATTTACTGCAAATATCTGCTGTTTTTTGCCGATGTTGCAAACAGCATTCTTCATACCACGCTGACATTTCGCACTCTGGTGCTTCCTCTGGGAATCAGTTTCTTCACGTTCTCCCAGATTGCATTCCTAATAGACGCCTACCGAAATCCGGACATGCGCTGCAGTTTCCTTGACTATGCATTATATGTCAGCTTTTTCCCTAAGGTAACCGTCGGCCCAATTGCGCTGTCCTCAGACTTTATTCCCATGATCAATGAGCGTATTCTTCTGCCCCTTGATTATGACCACATTGCTCAAGGCATGGTGGGACTGTCCTTCGGTATTGCCAAGAAGGTATTGATTGCGGACACTTTAAGCAAACTGGTAGATTGGGGATATCTGCACATTGCATCCCTTGGTACCACCAATGCGGTAATCGTAATGCTTGCCTACACCATGCAGATTTATTTCGATTTCTCCGGTTACTGCGATATGGCAAGAGGTATCTGCAAGCTGCTGAATCTGGATCTTCCGGTGAATTTCAATTCTCCCTATAAGTCCTTATCAATCGCAGAATTCTGGAAGCGCTGGCACATTACACTGACCACATTTTTCCGTAAATATGTATATATTCCCTTAGGCGGCAATCGCAAGGGCAAGGTTCGCACCTATCTGAATCAGATGATCATTTTCTTAATCAGCGGTTTATGGCACGGTGCATCCTTAAACTTTATTCTCTGGGGATTCATCCACGGCGTGGGCTCCATATTCAGTAAGATCTTTTCAGGTTTCACCGTGAAACTTCCTAAGGCAGTCAGATGGCTTGGAACCTTCCTGTTTGTGAATCTGGCCTGGGTGACTTTCCGCGCAGCGGATCTTAAAGAAGCACTGGCCTTCTACGGCCAAATTTTTAGGGGAGGCTTCACGCCTCTTAATATGGAAATGATTGCGGCGGGTACACCCATCGAATGCAACCTGCTACAGTGGATTGTGTTGAAATTTACACCTGTTTCTCCCACCATCACCGGCAGCATCCTGGTACTTGCATTCCTAGCCTTTGCCGTTTATGCATCCACTCGCATGGACAATACCGACGAACGAATGGAGAAGCTTAACCCAAGCGGCAGACTGGTTGCCGTATGCACATTCCTTTTGGTGCTCAGCATCCTGTCACTATCGGAAATTACCAAATTTATCTATGTGAATTTCTAGAATGAACTACAGATATCTTGTGAGGAATCATGAACAATAAACAATTTGCGCTGAAGACAATTGCATATACATTGATTGCCCTGGTCGTTCTGGGAGGATTGGTAATTCTGATTGATCCCTTCCTGCACTATCACAAGCCGATTATGGGTCTTAGCAATGTGGAGACCGACGAGCGATCATCTATGATCGGCGTGGCTACCAACATGGAATATGAGACCGCACTGATTGGCTCCTCCATGAGTGAGAACTTCGCCGCTTCCTGGTTCAACGATGGGCATTTCGGTGATTCTACCGTGAAACTGTGTCTGCAGGGTGCTCACTTTACCGATTATGATGTGCTTCTTCAGGAAGTGGTTACCCATCCGGAACTTAAGAATATCGTTTTCAGTCTTGATAACTATCTCTTAACCAACAATCCGGATCAGTATCCGGTTACCATCCCTACCTATCTGTCCAATGATACCGTTACGGATGATGCTTACTACTTCTGGAATAAATCTGTTGTTCTGGAGTATCTGCCCAAGTTCTTAATCAACAATAAGGTGAGTTCTGCAGATGATGCTTATGCCTGGGCCCTTGACTATGACTTCTCTAAATATGTGGCAAGAGGCGTTTATAATACTCAGCGCCTTCAGGTTCCCATGGAAGAGAAGCCTTTTGACACCTATTTCCAGTTTGCGGATCAGTTCACCGCATCCATGATTCCCTATATCGAATCGCGCCCTGATGTAACCTTCTATTTCTATGCCAGCCCATACAGCATTTATTTCTGGGATGACTGCGTTCGTCACGGCAACTTAACTGCTGAAATCTGTACCCTGGAGCGGGTATACAAGCAGCTTCTAAATTATCCCAATGTGCGGATTTTCTACTTTCAGAATGATTATGATCTGATTACTGATCTTGACAATTATCGTGATTACTCTCACTTCGACCGCCCAATCAATTATTACATGTATGAATGTATGCGCGATGGGCAAAAAGAAGTGTCGCAGGATACTTACTACGACACTTTGCTTGAAATGTATGATTTTGCATATGCTTACGATTACGAGTCAGCCTTCCACTAGCTCAGGCGTCTCACCTAATAGCATGTTCACCATTACCACAAATTCTCAGGATACTCTCCTGCTTCCTTCAATCTCTGAATGCTCTCTTTCACAAAAGGCTTGTCTTCCTGATAGGTAACGCCGAACCATCTGTCATTCGAAGCCAGAACCTCGACCTCTGCCTGATCATTCTTCAGAAGCTTATCTACTACAAAGGGCAAATAGCATTCTGCTTTGGCAGGATTATTGGGAACCTCTTCCACGAAGAAACGTTCAAATTCCTTCTCTGCTTCCTGAAGGAAACTGGAATGGAATCCCCACATGTTCATGGATACAATACTGTCACCGGAAATATCTGTATAGGTCTCCCCATCTTCCGTATATGCAGCACCACTCTCTGTCTTAACAATCTTCGTGCGCTCTACAATATCCTTCAGCTTATTGTTCTCATCCTTGGTACATACGCCTCTGGATACAGAACCATTCTCGGTAAGGGTATTCTTCAGGAGATAACCAACCATGGTATATTGATACTTATCACCATCCTCATGGGTTGTAAGATAATCATATACCAGTTTAAACGCCTCGCGACCGTAGAAGTCGTCAGCATTAATGACCACAAAAGGTCCGTTAATCTCATTCTTGGCACTAAGTACTGCATGAGCGGTTCCCCAGGGCTTCACTCTGCCTTCCGGAATACTGCAACCCTCAGGAATATTGCTGAGTTCCTGATAAACGTACTGAATCTCAACCGCATCGCCGATTCGATCGGATACACAGGTTCTGAAATCCTGCTCATTCTCTTTCTTAATGATGAAAATCACCTTCTCAAATCCGGCTCTTACCGCATCGAAAATACTGAAATCTATAATCTTATTGCCGGCTTCATCCACAGGATCAATCTGCTTCAATCCACCGTACCGGCTTCCCATACCGGCCGCCATAATTACCAATACCGGTTTCTGCATAATCTATTCCCTTCTGGCAAATTTCTTCTCGTTAATATCCTCTAACAAATCCGCTTCTAATAAGTGGTCTTAAATACCTTCACAGGTTCGCAGGTTAAATCAACGCCTAACTTCTTGAAGGTCTTAATATCTACCTCTGACAGCATTACAGATGTGTGAACCTGACATCCGCGAAGCTTAGGCAGCTGCTCGATTGCAAGCTTTGCATCGGGATCGGTAAGAGATGCATGCGCCAGTGCAATCAGAACTTCATCGGTATGGAGTCTTGGATTCTTACCGCCAAGATACTTCACCTTCAGTTCCTGAATCGGTTCAATTGCTTCAGGAGGAATCAGATGCGCCTCATCGTCCATATTGCCTAAATACTTCACCGCATTCAGCAGTAATGCTGCGGAAGCACCTAACAGATCTGATGTCTTAGAAGTAATAATGGTTCCATCGTTTAACTCGATTGCTGCACAAGGAACATCCAGCTCTGCCGCACGCTTATTGGCTTCAATGGTAACCGGGCGATCGTCTGTTGTGATCTTGGCCTGCTTCATAATCAGCTCAATCTTATAAGCTTCATTCTCAGTAGCCTTATCATTTACAACGCGATTCATGGTTGTGTAGTAACGACGGATAATCTCATCACAGGATGCTTCAATACATGCATCGTCATCAATGATACAGTTACCTGCCATGTTAACACCCATATCCGTAGGTGACTTATAATAAGGATTATCTCCGTAAATCTTCTCAAAGATTGCATTTAATACAGGGAAAATCTCGATATCTCTGTTGTAGTTAACGGTTGTAATTCCATATGCTTCCAAATGGAACGGGTCAATCATGTTAATATCATTTAAGTCTGCGGTTGCAGCCTCATATGCCAGATTGATTGGATGCTTAAGGGGAATATTCCAAATAGGGAATGTCTCAAACTTGGCATATCCTGCCTTAACGCCTCTCTTATTCTCATGATAGAGCTGAGATAAGCAGGTTGCCATTTTACCGCTTCCCGGTCCGGGAGCGGTGATTACTACTAACGGTCTTGTAGTCTCAATATAATCATTCTTGCCAAATCCTTCGTCGCTGACAATTAAGGGGATATTATTGGGATAGCCGGCGATGGTGTAGTGAAGGTATACCTTAACACCCTTCTTCTCTAAGCTCTGCTTGAATAAGTCTGCTGCGGTCTGGCCTGCATAATGTGTCATTACTACGCTGCCTACGTACAGGCCTCTTGATGAGAATTCACCCATCAGACGTCTAACATCCACATCGTAGGTGATACCAAGATCGCCTCTGATCTTATTCTTCTCAATATCTGCCGCATTGATTACGATTACGATCTCAGCCTGGTCCTTCAGCTGGAGAAGCATCTTCAGCTTGGAATCCGGCTCAAATCCCGGAAGCACTCTGGATGCATGGTAGTCATCAAACAACTTACCACCGAACTCCAGATACAGCTTATCGCCGAACTTCTGAATGCGCTCCTTGATATGCTCAGACTGCATTTTCAAGTATTTCTCGTTATCAAATCCCCGTCTCATTTCCTTAACCTCCTGTTGGCAAGACCCATATACAAAATACCCATGAATTATACCACAATCCACACGCTCACGCCACAAAAAATCTGTTCTTTCATCCGTTGTTGCAGCTGCTCTTTCATCACCACAATACATTACAACCAATGACAAGTTATGCTATAATAACCGATATAGATTTTATATTTCAGAGGATTCATTATGAGCACCAACCAGACACCCACACAGGCCAATCAGACACCAGATCAGAGATTTCTCGTTCACGACAAGACCTCCGGCCGCGACTATTACGGCGGCGATCAGGCATGGTTTCTGCGCAATACCAGAGCCCACAGTGGCTGCAGCCACGTTGCGGGCGTTAACATGCTTCTAAGTATGACCGGCAAGTTCCCCATCAGCAAGGAAGCTTACCTTCGTTATATGAATGAAATGTATCATTGCATGGGTGCATTTGAGGTGCCTATTGTTAGAAGATTCTATGACAGGGCCAGTAGAGATGCTAAATTCTTCAAGAGAATTCCGCCCAGTTTTGGTCAGAATTCCACAGGCTATATGCTTGGTGTGAAGCGCTTTGCAAGACGACACAGCATGCGCCTAAGAGCCATGTTTCGTCCGACTTTCCTCTGCTCCTATAGCAGAGGGCTACGCTTTATTAGAAAAGGACTTGCCGAATGCGGGGCTGTCACACTTCTGACCGGCCGAAACCGTCATCCACTGACTGTATATTCCCGTATTCGTACCCTGCTTCATGCCGATCCTTACGACTTAAAGGATGGCATGCGCAATCATTTCGTTACCATCACCGGCATCGACGATTCCAGCTCCAAGGTGAAGCTTATTGTCTCCACCTGGGGTCGAATTGCAACTATCGATTATGATGCATTGGTGAAATCATGGCACAGCCTTAAGGCCTATTCCAGCGCCATGTATTATTTCAAGTTGGTGAAATAAAATCTACTTCTCATCCACCACCTGGAAGATCAAAAACTTCAGATAGTAGGACGTATCATTGGCCCAGAGAATCGGATGATCCTCGGCCTGGGTTCGGAACTCAATCTGTCTAAGACGTTTGTGAGCGGATCTTGCTGCCTCATGAATGGTCCGCATGAACAGATCCTGATCCATGAAATGAGAACAGGAGCAGGTTGCCAAATATCCTCCATCCTGAACCAGCTTCAAGCCACGCATATTAATCTCACGATATCCCTTCACTGCATTCTTAATGGAATTTCTGGACTTGGTAAATGCCGGCGGATCCAGAATGACCAGATCGAACTTCTCACCATCTTCCATAAGCTGCGGGAGCAGATCGAATACATCCGCAACTAGGAACTTCACCTTATCCTGAAGACCGTTTAACTTAGCATTCTCTTCTGCCTGACGAACTCCCAATTCAGAAGCATCAACACCAAGAACTTCCTTGGCTCCTGCAAGACCTGCATTTAATGCAAAGGATCCTGTATGAGTGAAACAGTCTAATACCCTGGCGCCTGCGCTAAGTCTCTGAATCGCCTTACGATTTCTCTTCTGATCCAGGAAGAAACCGGTCTTCTGGCCATCAGCCACATCTACCATATAGCGAACACCATTCTCCACAATCTGAATCTTGGTGTCAAATTCCACGTGGTTCTCGCCATCCGGAACCGCACATTTTCTAAGTGCTTCCGGATCCACAGGAAGGAACCCCTTTACCCGTTCAAGACCTTCCTTATCACGTTCCCTGGCATCGCTTCTCTCATAAATTCCACGAATGCTGATACCTTCTTCTCTTAGTACCTCAACCAGTATAGCAAGGATTCTGCCCTTTAATCTCTCAATTCCAAGGGCAAGAGATTCCACTACCAGAACATCCTTAAACAAATCCACCGTAAGCCCCGGCAGCCAGTCGGCTTCGCCGAAAATCAACCGGCAGCTCATTTCTTCCTTCGGAAGATCCGAGAACACATCCTGTCGATAACGAGCGGCATCCCTCACACGCATTTCTAACAGTGTATCGTCCACCGGGTACTCCTTATGGCGGCTCATCAGACGAACTGTAATCTTAGAGTTCCGATTCATGAACCCATAGCCCATAAAATAACCGTCGAAGTCCAGGACCTCCACGATTTCACCATCTACCGCATCCGCAGAAATACGATCAATTTCATTGTCAAATACCCAGGCACCGCCGGCCTTAATAGTACGACCTTCGCCCTTACGAAGAATAATCTCAGCCATATCTACTGTCCTTTACAATCTTATTATTCATTATGAAACAGCAGGGCTGCTTCATTTAATTCTATGGCAGAAGCCCCTGTTTAGCGGCAGCTTCCTTCTCTGCCTTCTTCCTGCGCTTACGTTCTGCCGCAACATCAATCAAATCCTTCGATTCGGCAAAAGCAGCCGGAAGGCGCTCGTCCATCCATTCCTTGCCCTGCTTCTCCTGCATCTTAATGCGGTCCCAGTTCCGAAGAACCTGCTCCGAATTATCTACTTCTGCATCTCCAAATACATGGGGATGGCGTCTGATCATTTTATCCGCAATGCCTTTGCACACATCCTCCATGGTGAAATAACCTTCTTCTTCCGCAATCTGTGCATGCATCAGCACCTGTAACAACAGGTCTCCCAGTTCTTCCTTCAGATTATCCGGATTCCCGGTCTCATCCAAAATGTCAATTCCGCATACAACCTCGCAGGCTTCCTCAATACAGGAAGGTTTCAGGCTCACATGGGTCTGCTCACGATCCCAAGGACAACCGCCCTCGGCACGAAGCATTCTGACAATATCCTTAATTCGTTCATACTCAGTCATTATATTCCTCCTCGGGAACGATGATATCCTGCAAGTCCTCTGATACTTCACTGAAGAAGCAGATACCACCCTTACCATTACGCTTTACATAGTACAATGCTCTGTCTGCTGCCTCATATAATTCATCCATAATCTGACCATCCGAAGGAGCCTCGGCAATACCAATCGATACACCTAATTGGTCGGCATAGTCCACCAGTTCCTCATGGTAGATAAAGTCATTACATAGAGACTGTACCTTCTTCATAACGCTTTCCTTCTCCACAGGGCCACGCATAAATACTGCAAATTCATCGCCACCCATACGAGCCAGCAAATCCTCATGGCGGAAGATCTTACGAAGAGTCTCTGCGAATATTCTCAACACCTCGTCACCGACCATATGGCCGTTGGTGTCATTAATCTGCTTGAAGCTGTCCATATCAATCATCAGGAGCGCACCCACAGGTTCGGTAGCCAGAATCTTGTTCACTTCCATCTTCATATAGGGATTATTCAGAAGTCCTGTCAGCTGATCCGTTTCAGCCTTAATACTCAAATCATAAGTATATTCATTCATAACCTTATTGAGCAGCCAGGATTCCATATTGGTCTCATCAATGGAATAGCCATTATCGGTACTGTTAATGTCGTAACCATTCTCAAGCATGGTAGCAAATACTTCCGCAAGTTCAGGATCAAAGTGCTTGCCTGCATTTCTGCGATACTCATCCACCATTTGCTCTTTTGTTAGGCTCTTTCTGTATACACGATTTCGATTCATGGCATCGAAACAGTCTGCAATACAGATAATACGTGCCTGAAGAGGAATCTCTTCACCCTTAAGACCATCCGGATAACCGTTACCATCCCATCTCTCATGATGGTAACGAACGCCCTCCTTCACGTATTCCAGCAGATGGGTGTTATTCAGAATATCTCCACCATAAGTGGGATGCTCCTTGATTACCTCATACTCTGCTCGGGAGAGCTTACCTGGCTTATTCAGAATATAATCAGGAATCGCAATCTTACCGATATCGTGAAGCAGTGCAACATTATAGAGCTTCTGCAGTTCCAGATCCGTCATGCCCAGCTGCTTACCGATGTCCCTTGAACATTTGGCAACCATCATGGAATGTCCGCCGGTATATTTGTCCTTGGCATCAACCGTGTTGGCAATGGTAATGATGGTTGCTAAGTTCAGCTGCGCCACCTCTTTGGACTTGCGAATCAGTTCTGTCTTCATCTTGGCCGAATCATAAATATATTGGATTGTTCCCAGAACCAGAGCCACATACAATCCTGCAATCATCCACACACCGTCGGCTCTGTTGGTAAATGCATTGATTAACACCATCTCCAAAATGGAGAACACACACATTACACCCATGCCAATCAGGGACCACTTATATTCCAATGCCTTATGCTGAATCACATCCTTAATGATCAGCACCACTTCAACCAGGCAGATAATGCCGATAATGACGTTCATCACAGGCATACTGTCAATGTAAATTACCGTTCCCGAGAAATGCAGTGCTGTCATCACCACAAAATCGAGAAGCACAATCGTCTGGCAAATATGATGAATCAGGGTGTATCTTCCCTTCTGAATCTGATTCAGATAATCAATCAACGGGATAGGAATCAACATACATAGCATAAATGCTAACGTTCCATCCGCATAAAGCGAATGGAAAATAAAAGGAAACAGCTCCCCATCGAAAAGCAACCACAATGCCGTAATCAGAATACCGGCTGTAAGAGGCAGGATTACATTACGTTTCTTCTCAATAAACAGCATCACTGCGCCCACAATAGCCATAATGGAGGAGATTACAGCAAGCACAATCGCCAGTGTAAAAGAAATAATCTCACGATCAAAGGCATATTCCACAATTCCGATGGCATCACCGTAATACACTTCACGCATAATACCATTGATGTAATTACCATCTCTCACCAAGGTAAGGGTCTTACCTGCATCACTGTCCTTTAACTCCATGAACATATACAGACCCTTGGTAGCACCGCCGGGCACGCTGGCATCGGCTCTTGAGAACGTCATACGCTCTTCGTCGTCCACATAAACTCTTAAGTCCTTCATTTCGTGAAGAACCAGGAAGCAGTTATCATCAAGATCATCCGGAAGAGGTCTTGAGATAATCACAGGTTCACCACGTTTGGTACGAAAATCCGTAGGCAGCGTAATCTCTTCTGTAGAGCCGTCAGGCTTCTCATAGGTCCAATGATCATTCAGCATGTCGTTGCGCCTGCTAAGGCTCTGCAGTTTGTCAGTATTCTTCAGTGCAAGAACCATAAAGATAAATGTTCCCACCACCAATAATGCAAAACATAATCGAAGTGCTGTCTCCCAGCGTGACTTTTTCATACCTACTCCTGAATTATTATCAAACTGATTTCCAATATGATAAATCTAAATTTCAACCATCCGGAATTTCGAAATCCGGAATCAATGATCCTTAGAACCCCAAATTCTCATTCACCAGAATCACATGAACCCTGTCCGCATGACGTTCAAAACGGGTAATTAAGAACTGACAGCAAATGGTATCAATGCTCTTACAGTTCATGCAGGTTCCGGTCTGTTTACAGGGTGTCTTTATTCCAAATCTCTGCACGTTGGCAACTGCGGCCACATTGCGGGCACGCTTCATAGCAGCATCCACATCGGATGCAACCTTATTCAGACCAACCACAAGCACCAGTTTCTTCGGACCATATGCATAAGCGGATACACGATTGGAATTCCCATCAATATTCACAAGTATTCCGTCCTGGGTCATGGCATTTACGCTTCCGAGGAAATAATCAGCCGAATAAGCAAACTGCTCTGCTGCTCTCTTATCTTCCGCTGCATCTCTGTCACAGAATTCATAATCTCCCTGAATCAGCGCATCCCTAAGACCAATTTCTGCCACACTGGCAGAACCGCCCATGGTAATCTTACTGCCCTTCTCAATCAGATTCAGGGCAATTTCAAGGGCCTGCTCCTTGGACTGTGCATAATAGCCCTTCATATTTCTGGACTCAAGTCCTTTTATAACTGTAGCTGCAAGCAGCTCATTTCTCTTCGCAACATTTGCATTCATCATTTTCTCTTCTTCTCCACCGAATAACCGAACTTGCCAACCTTCTCCCCTAACAGGAAGTATTCTCCATGGGAATAGGTCACCAGATTCGTACTGTTAAGTTCAAATTTACCGTTATCATTCATATAAGAATCCTCAATGGTCACGTTCACCACTTCCGCGATAAACATGTCATGAGAACCCAGTTCCTTTACTTCCGTAACCCTGCACTCAATATTCACGGGACTCTCCGCAATACCCGGAGCCGCCACAACCTGAGAAGGCAACTTGGTAAGCTTCATTTCCTTGAACTTGTCAACATCCTTACCGGAACGAACGCCGCAATAATCACAACTCCATAACAAATCCTTCGTTACCAGATTAATGACAAATTCCTTATTCTTCATAAGAATAGGATGTGAGAATCGTTCCTTGCGAACGGAAATCGACACCATAGCAGGGCTGGAGCAAACGGTACCCGCCCAGGCCACTGTAATAATATTCGCCCGCTCCATGTCACCGCAGCTGACCATAACCGCCGGCAGTGGGTAGAGCATATTGCCGGGCTTCCAATGCTGTTTAGCCATATAGTTCCTCCAGACGCCTCTTCAGCAGTTCATAGCGAAGCCTCTTCTCTTCCTTGGCAAAGTGCACTTCTCTCTCCTGGGGAAAATGGCGACCATATACTAGTGTCCGATTTCCAAACTGCTCACTGGTCAAATCAAAAGCATGGTCCCCCACCACATTGAAGCAGTGGTAACCACCATCCGTCAGTGGAATACCATAGACCTCACCACCAAAAATATCCTGAACCAGAAATGCTGTCACCGAGCACTGCCCCAGCGTCATATTCTCCTTGGTCCAGTTCTCTCTCATTCTGGGCGCACAAGTATCAGCAGACCATATATTGCACAGCGCATCATACAAATCAATGGCAGTCTCAATCCCTTTATACTCTCTGTTCACGGCAGTCACATCAGCCTGTTCATGCCCCCAGAACTGATAAATCTTCTCTGAATCGCTCATTCTAAACCTCTTAATTCGGATACCAGCTCTGAATCACATCAGCCGGAATCTCGAAATGCTGATAGTCCTTACTGTTCTTCCAAGCACCACCCCATTCAAACCCCGCTTCGCGGAAAGTCAGGTAAGCCAGATCATTCTCATCAATCTTATAAGGATAATCTCCGCTTCGGTCCACATAGGGCATCCCGTTTGCAGGTTCCACATTCATCTCACCGTTTCTGGTGGTAATGTAGGGATTATAAAGGGGATTAATGTCGATAGCCAGACCATATCCATGCTTGGAAATCTTCGTAGTATGAGATACAAAACGGAAATTAAAAGCGGAAGAATTGTTATCTGCCATAGACCGCTCATCATCCGCATCATACTCATCCACAAGGCGAATCTTCTCTATCGGATAATCCGCTTCGTATAACTTCTTCATAATATCAAGAACCGTATCCGCAATGTGAACATTCACCACCAGTTCCCCCTCCAGCGTCTCACCCTGCAGGTTCTTATGAAGAACATGTAAATATCTTAAGTCTTCTCTCGGAAGCGTGCAGTCCTCCTTAAAAGACTTGCCCTGCATCCTGGCAAAAATCTCATCTGTAATCTTCGAAATATAGAAGCCCGAGTTCATGCTCTCTTCGCCATCCCATACTAAATTATTCTCTGAATCAACTTCATCCTGACCACCGGTTCCATCATTGTGCACGGTTCCATTCGAAGCTTCCGAATTCTCACCCATATCTGACACCTGAATCTGAATCACCGGCGTAGGCTGTCCCTGCTCATTCGATTCAAGCAAACTCTCATCACCGGCATGAACATTCTCCTGATTTCGATTCAAAGAATTACCGGTTCCACAGGCTGTAAGCATCATACTTACAGCCAAAATGCCAACCGGTATCAATCTACTGAATACATTAGACGATTTGCTGTCCAATACTCTGTTCATTAATATCCAACACCTTCAAGAAGTGCATCCAGAACTCTTGCATTTGCCAGTGAGAATTCCTCGGATACATGAGGCTGTTCCTCACCACGAATACATCTGCCAAGCTGCTCGATTTCAAGAGAATAGTTCTGAGGAGCCTTCACCTTACGGGTAATCTCCTTACCATCTACCGTAATGCGGTAAGATAATCTTCCTTCCTGATTGAATTCAACATCGGAACGAATGCAGCCCTTGGTACCATGGATAAAGAGGTGGTCATATCTTGCATTGGTATCTTCACCAAGAATCATACCCACATTCATGGATGCTCTTACACCATTCTTGAATTTAATGACGGCACCGGCAAAAGCATCAACACCCTGATTTGTCAGTTCGCCAACAGACTTCACATACTCGGTCTCAGGACATCCTAAGAGTCTGAGAATCAGAGTGGAACAATAGCAGCCCAAATCATACAGTCCGCCACCGCCAAGGTCCTTGTACAGTCTGATATCTTCCTTGTAACCCTGTGTTACAAAAGCAGTATCCATGTACAGCACATCACCGATTATACCGGAAGCAACATCTTTACGAAGTTCTTCCACATAGGGGCTGTGCAGATATGCATATGCCTCCATAAGAATTACGTTATTCTCTCTTGCAACCGCAAACATCTCTTCAACATCAGCCGCATTTAAGCCGATAGGCTTCTCACACAGTACGTGCTTACCTGCCTTGAGGGCCTTAATTACCCATTCCTTATGCAGTCCGTTGGGAAGGGGAATATAAACCGCTTCAACCTTAGGATCTGCAAGCAGTGCATCATATCCTTCATAACCCTTCTTGAATCCGAATTTCTCCTTGAAATGAGCTACTTTATCCGGATTGCGTCCTGCAATGGCATAC
>JAZLHG010000223.1:0-10136 GCA_045616705.1 Lachnospiraceae bacterium
TGAACTGAAGGCAGCCGGTACGCAGTATGCTGTGTAAGAGATAGCGACTTAACAAACGAGAGAGCAAAAGGGAGATAAACTTATGATGCATTTATTTGGGCGTACAAAAGCAAGGAAAGAACTGAAGGACCGAGAAGAAGCCAAGAGAAAATATGAGAACCTTCGCAGGAAGATGAATCCGGATGCATTTCAGGAAGAGCGGGTGCAGGCACCCAAAGTAGAACCGCAACCTGATCGTCATCAAGCGATGCAAATGGCAGATCAAATATTCAGGCAGCAGGTAGAAGAGACCGACTTTGCGCCTATATTTGAGAAGCATAATCAGGATCCGTACTTTTCGGTATTTAGTGCTTCCAATAACGGCATATATAATCTGATTTTCCATAACCGCAACAACATAATCAGTCCTTCGCCGGAAGACAAAACAGCCTTTCTTGAATACATGCACTGGCTTAATTCCGAAACCCACAGCGTTCGTTTATTTGACCTAGAGGAACTGATGGGACCGTCCGGGTATAGTATGGTGAGATATTCTTCCTATCATCCAAACAGTCTTGCACAGGAGATGCCGCTGGGAACCTATATCAGTGATAAATGTCACTGCAAGGTGGTTCATGCCAATGTATATCAGAATCCGAAATATAAGGGCTAATGGATGAGAGCCCTGCTCGTAAATTAGCAATATGAATTCCCTAAATGTTATATTTAGGGAATTTTTTTGCTATATGGCATATTAATTAATATACGCTTGACAAGAAAATAAAATAGGTGTAGTATCTGTTTAACCGGTTAACCATTTATCCGATTATACGGCGACTATACAAGGGATTAGGTGCTTATATGAAGAGAGCAACACTTAAGGATGTGGCAGAAAAAGCCGGCGTATCGAAAGCGACGGTTTCATACATTTTGAATGGCAGTAAGAAGACGATTACAGAAGAGACTAAGCAAAAGGTCTTAAAGGCTATAGAGGAATTGAATTATATTCCGAATCTTGGTGCTGCTTCACTTACCAGTAAATGCTCGAGGTTGATTGGTGTTGTTATTCCACAGACTGAGCCGGGAACGACCTTGATGTTTAAGAACAGTTTCTATAGTGAAATTCTTGGAGCAATTGAGTATAGAGCTAGGCAGTTGGGATACCACATTATTATTTCGGCTACGGATGTAAATGAGTCCTATATGAAATTGGTGTATGAACGAAATCTGGACGGTGTAATTGTAATTGGAATGTATCCGGATGATTTCTATCAGCAATTTAAGAAAATAGGAGTGCCGGTTGTTCTGATTGATAGTTATTGTACGGATAAGTATTTTCACAATATCCGAATCAACGATGAACTGGGTGGCTATATGGCAACGAAGTATGTTTTGGACCGGGGACACACTAAGGTGGCGATTGTATCCGGAATCAGAAATGAGAACGGTGTCGTAAATAAACGTTTGGAAGGATATGAAAAGGCTCTTAATGAGAGAGGGATTTTAATAGATCAGGATTTGATTTTTGAAGGAAATGTAGATTTTGAAAGTGGTGTGCATGCAGCAGAGAGAATTCTGAATTGCAAGAAAGAGATTACCGCGATTGTTACCACAGCAGATATTCTGGCTATCGGAATTATGAAAGGATTTGCACAGAAGGGAATATCAGTACCCGGTGATTATTCGGTAATGGGATTTGATGATTTGGAGATTTCCAGATATCTTCCGGTTGGCCTTACAACCATTAAGCAGGATATTGAGAAAAAGGGAGAACTTGCGGTGGAACTATTATCTGAAAGCTTGGAGAATCCGGAATATGCCAGTCAGGACATTGTTCTTCCTTCTATGATTGTTGAGCGAGAAAGCGTAAGTAAATTAGATAAATGATAACGATAGACTTAAGCAAACTAAATAAAGAACAGAGCATAGCGCTGCAAGCTCTACAGGGTGATGCAGAAGTACATGTACAGCGTGTAAACGACTTGGCGACCATTTCGATTAAAATGGATTATCTCGGTGCTTTTGGAACAGGAGAGAGATTCAATGGGATTAACCTAAGGGGAAAAAGTTGTGTGAACATGGTTAAAGAGCAGTTCTGCAATCAAGGGGATTACACTTATTTAAGTATTCCGTTTTTCCTTACTGATAATGGAGTTGGCGTATTCGTTGATACCAAACGCGTGTCAGAATTTGACTTCGGCGAGGAGATTGTCATTCGGTGTGACGGCAATGCCGGTGTTCACTTCTTTACAGGAACTCCAATGGCAATAATTCAGGAATTTAACAGTCATTTGGGAGGGCCGATTGATGTTCCTCCGAAATATGCATTCGGGCCATGGATCAGTGCGAACCATTGGAAGTCAGAGCAGGATGTTAAGCGTGTTCGAGAAGAACTTAAGAAGTATGATTTTCCGGCTACGGTAATGGTCTTGGAAGCATGGAGTGATGAGGCCACATTCTATATTTTTAATGGGGCACAGTATAAAGAGAAGCCTGATGGGAATCCGTTCCGCTATGAGGACTTCGATTTCTCGTCATCTGACTACTGGAGCAACCCCAGAGAAATGATAAAAGAGTTAAATGCGGATGGAATAGAGCTTGTCCTATGGCAAATTCCTGTATTTAAGAAAATGGAAGATGGTGAATACCATCGCCAGAATGAGTTGGATGCCGTTGATGCGGTGCAATCTTCAAATTGTGTGTTCAATCAGGATGGAACACCTTATCGAATTCCGGAAGGGAACTGGTTCGCCGGGTCGTTGATTCCGGATTTCACAAACGAAGAGACTAAGAGGAAATGGTTTGCCAGAAGACAATATCTTCTGGATGTAGGAGTTGCGGGATTCAAGACAGACGGTGGCGAATTCATATATAAGGATCAACTTCTCTTTGCAAATGGGGATACAGGTAAGGAACAGAGAAATGCTTACTCTCAGACCTATGTTGATGCGTATAAAGAGTTTGTTGGTAAGGATAGAATCCTATTTAGCCGTGCGGGATATATCGGTGCTCAGAGAACGCCTTTTGTATGGGCGGGTGATCACCAATCCACAAACGATGAGCTAAAGCATGCCTATTATTCGGCAATTAGTGCAGCATATTCAGGAATTCTCTACTGGAGCTTTGACATTGGTGGATTTGCAGGACCGCTTCCAACCAAAGATTTATATCTGCGCTCTACACAGTTTGCTTGCTTTTGTCCGGTAATGCAGTGGCATTCGGAACCGGATGGTGGACAATTTAGAGATTTGATGCCGGGAGCGGAGGGGAATAATGAGCGAAGCCCCTGGAACATAGCGGCAATCCATCAGGATGATGCATATCTTGATGAGATTAGATACTGGCATAAGCTTAGAATGAAACTGCTGCCGTATATCTATGAGCAAGCAGAGTTAGCAGCGCAAACCGGAGTTCCAATGATGAGACCTCTGCTCTTGTTGGATACGATGAATAAAGATTTGATAGATTGGGAAGATGAATATTATTTCGGGGAGGACTTGCTGGTAGCGCCTCTCCTCGAGGAGGATCGTTATAGCCGTGAGGTATATTTACCTGATGGTGACTGGATTGGTTTCTTCTCAAAGAGGAGATATGAAGGAGGGAAGGTCATATCTTCCGACAAAGAAAAATTCCCTGTGTTTATCAGACAGGGAATGGAGTCGAAATTCAACTAATAATGTATCAAAAGATATTAATCAGAGAGAACGGCCGCTCTTTGATTGAATATAAAACAACCAGAATAATGGGAGGAAATAACATGAAGAAAAAATTATTATCTATTTTATTGTCAGTATCTATGATTTCAGCACTTCTGGTTGGCTGTGGAAACGCTCAGTCCGCACCAGCCGCCCAGGAAGCACCTACTACTGAGACTGCAACAGAATCAGAACCAGCTGAAGAGCCTGCAGCGGCAACTGCAGACGCTGATGAAGCTATTACAATCACATATGCTAATTTTAACGCATCAGGTGGTAATGAAGCAACACTTGATTCCATGTACCAGGCATTCCATGCACAGTACCCGAATATTACGGTTGAAATCGAAACAATTGCGTATAACGATTATTTCACTACTCTGCAGACACGTATTGCAGGCGGTACTGCACCGGATTGTTTTGAGATGAATATTGAGAACTTCGGAGCATATGCCTCCAATGGTCTTCTTGAAGATGTATCCGATGTTGATGCATCCAAGATTAACCAGACTGCTCTGTCTGCATTCAACTATGGTGGCACACAGTACGGATTACCTGAGAATTTCTCAACTGTAATTCTGGTATATAATAAAGACCTTTTTGATCAGGCAGGTATTGCTTACCCCAACAATGATTGGACAAGAGAAGATGTGGATAAGGCCGCAGAAGCAATCAGAGCGCTTGGAGATGATACCTTTGGCATCTTCCAGCCTGTAACTTATAATGAGTTTTATAAGGTTGCTGCACAGTATGGCGGAAGTTTAATCAGTGAAGATGGCAAGTCCTTTACAATCAATTCCGATGCAAACGTGGAAGCCCTCACCAGTCTTGTTGACAGAGTATTAGTATCCAATGTTCAGCCTACTACAGAGCAGATGGGCGGTATGGGAGACTGGGACTTATTCGAAAGTGGTCGTCTTGGTATGATCCCTACAGGTACATGGTGCTTTAATACATTTACGGATGCTTGTGACTTCAGCTGGGATATTTGTGTAGAGCCCGGCCAGACACAGAAGGCAACACATTTCTTTGCAAACGCACTTTGTGTAAATGCAGCAGCTGATGATGCAGCGAAAGAAGCAGCTAAATTATGGCTTGGATTCTTAGCTTCCAGCGATGAAACAGCAGCAATCAGACTTGAAGCAGGTTGGGATCTTCCTGCACTTAGTGATATGAATGCACTTTCTTCCTATCTTGAGATTACTCCTCCGGATAACAGAAAGGCTGTATTCGAGTCACTTGATGCGTTGGTACTTCCCCCTATTATCAATGATTATAGTCAGATGTCTGATATTCTTACAGAATGTATCTCCAAAGCAGCGGATGGCCTTTGCACTCCTAAGGAAGCATTAGATGATGCTCAGAGCCAGTGTGAGAGCAAGATTACTTTACAGTAATATGATGATATGCCTGCGGCTTGGAGCATGAAGCCGCAGGTATTTTGTTCCTAAAGGAGAAACCGGATGAGAAGAGAAACACGAAAAGAACTGAAAAAGATTGGACAGGCGATTCCGTTTATGCTTCCAAGCTTTGTAGGAATGATCGTTCTGGGCCTTTGCCCAATTGTACTGGCAATCGGTCTTAGTCTGACAGATTGGTCAGGACTTGAGAAATTCTCAATGCAGATTATTTCCGACAATTTTATTGGAATTAAGAATTATGTGGCGATTTTAACGGATAAGGAATTCTGGAATACACTTAAAAATGTCCTATACTTTGTTGTTTTATACATTCCGCTGGCTTTTCTGTTCTCCATGATAGTGGCTTTGATCTTGAATACAGACAAACCGGGAACCGGTATTCTCAGAGTGTTATATTATATCCCGGTTCTGACCTCCTGGGTGGCAGCCAGCCTTATTTGGAAATGGGTCTTAAGCTCTCAATATGGTGTGATCAATAATATTCTGTCACTGGTGGGGATTACGGGACCGGATTGGCTTACGAATGTGAAGTGGGCGATGCCCGGTATAGTTTTGGCTTCTGTATGGAAGGATATGGGATTCTATGGTCTTTATATTTTTGGCGGATTAAGAGGAATAGACCCCACCTATTACGAAGCTGCTAGAATAGATGGCGCAGGAAAGGCCTCTATTTTATTTAAGATTACTATTCCGTTATTATCACCAACCCTATTTTATTGCCTGATTATGTCCTTGATTAATGCATTTCAGCTGTTCCCTCAGGTTATGATTATGACTGAAGGCGGCCCCCATGGCGCTACGCAGGTAATGGTTGAGAGAATATATACCTATGCATTCAGCTACTTTAAGATGGGATATGCATCAGCATATTCGTGGATATTATTCTTTATTATTTTTGTGCTAACGCTTGTTCAGCTAAAAGTACAGAAAGCGTGGGTGCATTATGAATCGTAAAACAAACAAAATATTATCAAATTCGTTTTTCTATATAGGAGCATTGCTGATTGCAGTTGTTGTTATTGTTCCGTTTTACTGGATGATTATTACATCGCTGAAAAGTAAAGGGGCATTAATGGCACTTCCCATCCAATGGATTCCGAAGAAACCTTCGCTCAAGTCATACCAAAAGGTATTTTCGCTATTTCCATTTTTTAAAGCTATAGCAAATAGCGCATTTATCACATTTACTTATACTGCAATTACACTTTTATCAGCCTCTATGGCGGCGTTTGCCATTACCAAAATTAAATTTAAGGGTGCGAATGTCGTTCTTGCAGCATATTTGGCATCTATGATGATTCCAACACAGATCACGCTGATTCCGCTGTTCATCATTATGAATAAACTGAATCTGGTGAATACTTATACCAGTGTAATTGGACCGTCTGTTTTTAGGGCATTTGGAATCTTTCTTATGGTACAGAGCATGAGGACTCTGCCTGATGATTATATGGAAGCGGCGAAAATAGACGGCGCAGGGTTATGGACGATTTATTGGAGAATCATGGTGCCGATGGTAACCCCGGCACTAGCTACACTTGGAATATCAACATTTATGGAAGCCTGGAATGATTATCTATGGCCACTTGTAATGTTATCCGATAAAAATAAAATGACATTAACATTAGCACTTAATTCCTTGAACGGACAGTATGGAACAGAATATAATGTGTTGATGGCAGGTAGTCTGATCTCTGTTGTTCCGATTGTGATTGTTTATATTTTTGCTCAGACGAAAATGAAGCAGGGAATTACCCTGGGCGGTGTGAAAGGATAAATTATGGTTAAGAAATACAGAATAGGAAATCCCATCAAGACAGATGCGGTTATTGTGGATGTGCCGATTATTGAGGGCATTCTTCCTGAATGGCAGGTATCTGAAGCGGACCGGTCCCTAACCTATGAGATGACGGATGAGGCCGTAGTTTATGGTCTTGGTGAGACGCTCCGCGGAATGAATAAACGAGGCTGGGAATACACCAGTTATAATGCCGATGATCCCCATCACATGGAGGATAAGAGGTCACTATACGGTGCACAGAATTTCCTGATTATCGATGAGAATCATAAAAAGAGGGGATTCTTCTTCGATACACCGGGTCGTGTTACCTTTGATGTGGGATATACGAAGATGAATAAACTCACCGTACGCTTCGAAGACTTCGATTGTGATATTTATGAGGTTTATGGGGATACGAAGATCGACATCGTTCGTGCATTCAGACAACTGATCGGTAAGAGTTATGTGCCTCCTAAGTGGGCCTTCGGTTACGGCCAGAGTCGTTGGAGTTATCGGAATGAGGACGAGATTCGAGCACTGGTCGATGGGTATGAAGAGGCCGGCATTCCTATGGATAGCGTATACATGGATATTGACTATATGGAGCGGTATAAGGACTTTACGGTTGATGAGAGTGCCTTTCCGAAATTTGCCGAGTTTGTTACTGAGATGAAGAACAGAGGCATCCATTTGGTTCCGATTATTGATGCCGGTGTGAAAATAGAAGAAGGCTACTCTGTTTACGAGGAAGGTGTTCAGAAGGGCTACTTCTGCAAAAAGGAAGACGGAAGTAATCTGGTGGCAGCGGTATGGCCGGGCCGAGTTCACTTTCCTGATTTCTTAAATAAAGAAGCCAGAGAGTGGTTCGGTAATCAGTATCAATTCCTTCTGGATATGGGTATAGAAGGATTCTGGAATGATATGAACGAGCCTGCTATTTTCTATACAGAGGATCATCTTCAGGAAGTCTTCGACCGGATTGAGGAATATAAGAACATGAATCTAGATATTCATTCCTTCTTCGAATTCCAGAGTCTGGTGCGGGAACTGAGCAATAATCAGGAAGATTATGAGCGCTTCTATCATGATTATGACGGTGTTAAGGTTCGACACGATAAGGTGCACAATTTATACGGATTCAATATGACAAGGGCAGCAGGAGAAGCCTTTAAGCGTCTTGTTCCGGATAAGAAGATTCTTATGTTCTCAAGATCCTCCTATATCGGAGCGCATCGCTATGGCGGAATCTGGACCGGAGACAATAAATCCTGGTGGAGCCATTTGCTCTTGAATCTACAGCAGATGCCCGCTCTTAATATGTGTGGATTTCTCTATTCCGGTGCCGATACCGGTGGATTCGGAGGGGACTGCACAAGGGATTTGATGCTTCGCTGGCTTGGACTTAGCATCTTCACACCACTTCTTAGAAATCATGCGGCGGATCAGACCAGGAGACAGGAACTGACGGCGTTAGGAGATACGGAAGATTTCAAGAATATTGTGGAGCTAAGATATGCTCTGCTTCCCTATATTTATCAGGAATATAAGAAGGCCGTGGATCAGGATACCATGTACTTCATGCCCCTATCCTTCGTCTATGAAGAGGATGAACAGGCAAGGGAGATTGAAGATCAGCTTATGGTAGGCGAGAGCGTTATGATTGCTCCGGTATATAAACAGAACACTACCGGAAGAATGGTCTACCTGCCGGAAGATATGAGAATGATTCGATTCAGATCTTACAGTGATTATGATGTGGAGAAATTAACGGCCGGATATCACTACGTTAAGACCAAACTCAATGAGGTTGCAGTTTATGTAAGGAGTGGCCACAAACTTCCCCTTGCGCGTCCCGCAAGAACTGTTGATGCAATCGATTGGGAACAAGTGAAATACGTATAATGTTTTAACCTGCTTTTTGTGGTATACTACAATTGAGATGGCTCGGGCTATTTCGAGGAGACAGCTTGTAAGCTGATGCTATGAGAGGCAGGTTTTTAATTTGAATAGATCAGAAAATGCCAGTTGGTTCAAAAAGGGAATGAAGGACGGAATACCCATTGCACTTGGGTATTTCGCCGTTTCTTTTACTCTTGGTATTCCTGCGAAGGAAGCAGGGTTAAATCCTTTTCAGGCAGGCGTCATGTCTATGTTGATGCTGGCCAGTGCAGGTGAGTTCGCTGCACTAAATGTAATTGCAACAGCTGATACGCTGATTCAAATGGCAATTACTACACTAATTGTAAATCTTAGATATTTGCTGATGTCCAGTTCCATGTCACAGAAGTTAAGCAGTGATACGAAGTGGTGGCACAGATGGTTGCTGCCCATGTATGTTACGGACGAGATTTTTGGTATTGCCTCCAATGTGGAGGGTAGGCTGAATCCCTTCTATAACTATGGTGCGGCCGCATTGTCCGTCCCCGGATGGACCATCGGTACAGTGCTTGGAACCCTGGTCGGCAATATCCTTCCGGCGAGAATTGAAGCAGCACTTGGTGTGGCGCTTTATGGTATGTTTCTCGCTATCATTATTCCACCTTCAAGAAAAAATAAATTTATTGCGGGTATTGTGGTTCTGTCTATGGGATTAAGCTACTTATTCAGCGTACTTCCCTATATCTCGGATCTGTCTTCCAGTATGAGAATTATTATTCTGACCGTAACGATTTCCCTTGCGGCATCCTTTATTAAGCCTATTGATGAACAGGAGGTGGAAGCATGACAACAAATTTCTGGGCCTATCTGGCAGTATCCTTTATTACCTTATATGCAATCAGAATGCTTCCTCTGACACTGATTCGTAAGGATATTAAGAACAAATATATTCGTTCATTTCTATACTATGTCCCGTTTGTAACATTGGCGGTTATGACTTTCCCGTCGATTCTTCATGCGACGGGGTCCGTATGGTCCGGACTGGCCGGATTTGTAGTGGGAGTGGTTCTGGCATTCCTGGATGGCAATCTGTTCCGTGTAGCAATCTGTTCCTGCGTTGCGGTATACATTGCAGAACTGATTATTCTGTAGAACAGAGGAAGGCAATAAGTTAATGACAATACAGGAAGCAATTGATTATATAGAGAATTATACCTGGAGTACCTCCAAAATGGGCCTGGAGAGGACTGTGGAGCTCCTTGAACGTCTGGGGAATCCCCAGAAACAGTTGAAATTCATTCATGTAACCGGCAGTAACGGCAAAGGCAGTACCTGTTCCATGGTGGCGTCTGTGCTGAAACAGGCAGGTTACAAGACCGGTAT
>JAZLHG010000224.1:0-1772 GCA_045616705.1 Lachnospiraceae bacterium
GGCCAGTGCATGTGCAGGTTCGAATCGATTCTTAAGGTAGGTACCAAGCATGAGTCCCGGCCTTAAAACCTTAATTCCCTTTAGTGTGGGTGCATCCTTAGGAAGCATATAGAGATGATCTCCAAACAGGAAGAAACATTGTCTGTCCGGATGATAGTTGGTATAGAGGTGCTGCTTCTGAAACTGAAGAAACGGTTCCACTTCTCTTGCATTCAGGCTCTTCATGAGCCCACCGCGAACAAATCCACGGAAATCCCCCTGCAGATCCTCACCCTTCTTAAGAAGCGCCATAAAGTGACCTTCACCTACTACCTTATGTGGCCATAGTCTTACTGTATTCCCAATCTGTTCTCGCAGGCTGTCCGTTGCATTATCCGCATAATCCTGATTCTCGATGAAGGCAAATTCCCCATTTACCATACCACCGGCAAGTGTAATGGGCACTACATGAAATTCCGGGTGCCGGATTAAGAACCTGTAAACGGCTCCTTCGTCCTCGTCAGGTGCAAAGGTGCAAGTGGAATACATTAAACTTCCGCCCGTCTTCAGCATAACCGCTGCACATTCCAGGATATCATCCTGCCTAGAAGCACAGAGGCTTACGTTCTCAGTGCTCCACTCTCCGATTGCCGTATCATTTTTACGAAACATTCCCTCACCGGAACAAGGTGCATCCACCAAAATTTTATCGAAATAATCTCTGAAATGTTCAGCCAAACCATCCGGGGTCTCGTTGACCACGATGGCATTGGTTACACCCATACGCTCTATATTCTCAGACAGGATCTTACAGCGTTCCCTGTTGATCTCATTACAGACCAGTAAGCCTTCGCCCCTAAGTTTGCCTGCAATCTGTGTACTTTTACCACCCGGTGCGGCGCACAAGTCAAGCACCTTCTCTCCGGGCACAATTCCCATAGAAGCCACGGGTGCCATTGCACTGGGCTCCTGAATATAGAAAGCACCTGCATCATGGTAAGGGTGCTTACCGGGAAACAATTCTTCGGGATAATAAAAGCCCTTTTCTTCCCACGCTACCGGCTGAAAATCTTCGATATAATGCTTTACCTGACCGGGTAGTTCCATACACCCGTTTAGGCGAAGGGCTCGATGCCTTACGCCATCCATGGACGCAAGAAAGCTATCGTATTCCTCATTCAGCATACGTTTCATTCGTTCTGTATAAGCTTTCGGTAGATTCCAAGCAGTATCTCCCATGACGAACCTCTTCTTAATCAAAATCTGACAAGAGAACAATTCGTTCCCTTGTCAGTTTGCTGCGTTTGTTATTCTGTTCTGCACCTATTCTGTATACAGGTGCTTCTTAAGCATGGATAAGTACTTGCCAAATTCTTCATTCATGGCATCCAAATCCGCGTTCGCATCTCTAAAGCGATCCTTAATGAAGCCTTCCGACATCCAGCTAATCATCTGAACCACACGACCTACTTCTACAAAATCCTTAAATCTGGTGTTATCTGCCTGACGATAGATACCGTTATAGATGGAAGTCATGGAGTCCTTAAGATCTCCCAATGCGCTAAGTGCTTCCTCATTGGTCTCAAATCTTACTGAGGACAGGAACTGTTGCATATAAGGATAATTCTTCATTACTCTGGTCTTGGCCTGTTCAATCATCATCTGAATCTCGAAGAAATCGGTTTCAGACTTTCTGACTGATTGAGTCAATTCCAATGTCATATACTTCACACTATAGTCGAAAATAAAAGAATACAATCCCTGCTTACTGATAAAATAATGGAACAAAAGAC
>JAZLHG010000225.1:0-4680 GCA_045616705.1 Lachnospiraceae bacterium
TTAGTATTATTGAAATAGGTATCGGACAACTTCTGCAGATGGGAATAAGCATCCTTTCTCATATCTGTCTCAATCCTGGTGCCCATCACATGTCCGGCATTGGTCATGTAATATCCTGCCACGCAATCTATAATTCTAAGAATGAGATACAGTCCTCCCAATTTCAGAATAATGCTCATAGAAAGGCTTGCCGTACCGCTTATACCAATGTTCGTAATATACCTCATAATCAGCGGCAGAACCATATCGCATATGGTCGTTAAGGACGCGCAGAATAAATCAAGAATCATAATCCACTTATATTTCATAAGATAGGGCATGAATCTCTTAATCAACTGACTTACCGTGTAATCAAATTTTTCCGTTTTCTTCTCGTTTACCATTTTCTCACCTATAAAAGCGGATGCATGTGCACCCGCTCTCCTCAACTGATTCTTACTTATATTCACCAATAATGGATTTCGCCTTATCAGCTTCATTGGATACGGATAACACTACAAAGTTACCGCTCTCTACAATGACTGCCTGATTCAGTTTGTCCATCTCTTCCGGAACATAATCTACGTAATTGCTCTTCTGTTCTTCTACTCTTGCCTGAAGCATTGCCTTCGCTTTATCGGCATCCGCCGTAGAAGCACATTCCATAACAACAATCTCTTCAGCTGTCCATCCGCTGGTCTCATAAATTGCGGCATTTACTACCTCGATGCCGTCCATACCAAAAATCATTCCTGCAGTACTTAAGTCCATAGCACTCAGCTCGTCCTGATAGCTGATTTCCTTTAGGAGTCTTCCTGCCAGCTCATCAACATTCATGGCCTTCTGGGAACCACAGCCTGCAAGCACCATAGTTACTAACAGTAACATTGCAATTATTCTTTTTCTCATCTTATTCTCCTATTTATACTCCTATATTTATCTAAGACTACTCAAATATAACCGCATGAGTTCTTAAATATTCCTTCCATAATTCCATATAGCCGGCCTTCAGATGGATACCGTCTCCCGCCATTTCAGGCATCAGACTTCCGTCAGGCTCGGATACTACAGGCTTCACATCAATATAATAACACTTATGCTCTTCCGCATATTGCTTAAGGGCCTCATTGCGCTTGATAATGTTCTCATTGCAGTGGGTATGATCGGTTTCAGACTTCGCTGCCGTTACGGGAAGTACCGCATGAGTATAGATAATAGCCCTGGGCTCCATCTCACGAAGTTTGGTAATAAACTCATCGTACACCTGCATGAACTGCTCATCATTGCCACCCAGTTCGTTAAGACCTACCTTAATATAAATCTTGGTAAACTTATCATAAGGAAGCGCAGAAAAAATCGGCACCTTACCATTTCCTGTCTGAACCACAGGCATCGTCTCATAGCGGAACAGTGAGAATGAGGTCACCGCATAAAAAGTTGCATTGGTAAGTCCCGAATACAAACCGAAGCCCAACATTCTGGAATCACCGATAAACAGTGCGTCGTCAAAATAGCTGTAATCCACTGTAGAAAACGGCAACGGATAATTGGCGTTGGGATCAATAATCACCTGTGTATTCATTGCGGAAGAATGATCCTCCGAAGGCTTATACACAATAATATCATTGGTTCCGGCGCGGACCACGGTATCAATGCCTGCAACATCTGTACCCACATACTCGGTCCCGTCATCAACAGCCTCTACTGTCTCTTCCTGTGGCGGCGTCTCAAGATCCGCTGTAATTTTATTCTTGGCTTCCTCGAAAATTGCCTTGTAATTATTACGAGCTTCTTCAATGGCCACATCCACATCCGTACCGTTAATCGCTCCCATCATATCCTTAGGAGTCTTCTCAAGGTCAATCAGTGCCAGTGTCACACCTGCCGTAACCGCAAATAACAGCGTGAACAGCAGTGCAGCCACAACCAGAAGTGCTCTGCCTACACGTCTTCTGCCACTTAATACTGCAACCCCTTCCATTACATAGGGATCGGCCTCATTAGCTTCTTCCGCTACGGAATGCACTGCCTCCTGTTCAACGGCCATTGTCTCTACCGTAGTCACCTGGGGATTCTCTTCAATTGTACGGGCAGAACCTGCCTTATTACGTTTTCTTTTACCCATATCAATCACCTAAAATCAATAAGAATAATATCCCCTAAATCACCTAGGATGTCAACCTGTAAAAGTGATTATCTTCACATAAGAAAGAGAAATTGTAGAGGAGCAAAATGTCCGCATTGGGATGGGCGGAAAGCAACTCCGAAACACTGTCTGCATAGTATCTTAAATCCACTACTGTAATCCTGTCATAATCATAGGTAAGAAACGGAATTAAACAGTTGGCATAAGAGTCCTTAAACACAATCAGTTCTCCCTCTCCACCGTTATCGGCTTCAATTGTGCAAATTTCATCATTACCCCGGAGGAAAATAGCATACTTATCATAAACATTCAGCTTGTCATAATCGTACAGAGAATCGTATACGCCATCTGAACGTTCAAGGGATGTAATCGGAATTTCATAATAGGTCAGTGTATCAGGCTGAATGTCATCTGCACTGTATTTCGCATAATGCGTACCGTAGAAATCTTTACATTCCTGTCTCGGAATTGCTGTTATGTTAACCATTTCTCCGGAACAGCCCAGTGCTTCACGTATCGCTTCATACCCGTATTCGGCCGCGTTTACAGTCCAATGATGGTCAGTGCGATAATATAGCTGTTGATCCTTGTGGGGCTCCAAAGTTGATATTATGTCAACCATGTTATATTTTCCGTCAGGACAACCTCGTTCTAACTGCTGACTAAATTCCTGAAGTTCTTCCTTCTGATTGATTCGTTCCATTCCATAAGGCAGATACTCAGAAACCATCTCGGAAGCGGTAGGCGCAATAGCAACCACTACCGGACGATCCGTACTGCTCACAAAGTTCTCAATTGCCTGCTCATTCTTATGAAGCTGGGGTGGAATTCCATAAGTCTTCTCAAACAGGTATCCCTCTTCTCCTCGGACAATACCATGACTCTCATTACTGAGCATCACCCTGCTTAAAAGGGATGAGCACTTTACAAACTCTTGGCGAAAAGGTAACTGCTCCGTGGTATAAGTCTGAAACTTATTCATAAAACTACCATCCATAAGCGAAGTCAGGCTAACCTGGGGTCTGGTCTGAAGAGATCTGTTCTCCCGGTCGGAGAAACTCTGATTCGGCAGAACCAGATACAGAATCAGCATGCACAGTACAAACAGACCAAACAGCATAACAATCGGATATTTTATTATAGAACGTAACAAATTTCTCATCATTATCCTCAATTAGAATCTAAAATATAAGAAAGGATTGTATCCCGCATCCGCAAGGCAGGCAACGGACAGAACCAGTATCAGGCAGGCTGTAAGAACACCCTGCCATTTATTTTTATATCTTTCATATAGTTTACATAATACAGGTGTGGATAACACACAACCAATCAGTAGAACAATTCCGTAATTCCTTAGATAATAAACGATAGAGCAATCTACCCCGAAGGAAAATAACCTGCTGAAGTACACCTGTACACTTCTTAGATCCGTAATGGCAAAAATCATCCAGCTAAAGGCAATCAGCAACTTCGCATAGATATGTCCGAATACTTTATGTTGTTTTAGGAATCCGCCAAGAACACTCTTCTCAAGAGCCAATATTATGAAAAAGAACAATCCCCATAACACGAAGTTCCAGTTGGCACCATGCCAGAATCCCGTAAGGCACCAAACAATCAGCAGGTTGACATAAGTTCTTGTCTGTCCCTTACGGTTTCCTCCAAGCGGAATGTATACATACTCACGAAACCATCCGGACAGCGTCATATGCCATCTTCTCCAGAATTCAGTAATACTTGCGGACATATAAGGGAAATTGAAATTCTTCGGAAACTCAAATCCTAACATCTTACCAAGGCCAATCGCCATTAAGGAATATCCGTTAAAATCAAAATAAATCTGCAGCGTGTAGGCCAGCATACAGAGCCAAGCCATAGGCATAGACAGATTCCCATAACCAATCAGTTCCGCTTCATTCCATAACGCTCCCACCCTATTGGCAATTAACACCTTGGATCCAAGTCCAAGAATGAACACCATGATACCATCCGAAACAGATTCCAAATTGATTTCGCGCTGATGCAGCGCCCTGGCCACGTCGGAATAGACCACAATCGGTCCGGCAATCAGCTGAGGGAACATACACAGATAGGTGCCAAGAATCAGTGGAGAACGCTCCTCTTCCACTCTGCCTCGGTACACATCAATGACGTAAGATGCAATCTGGAAGGTGTAGAAACTGATTCCAAGCGGCAACGTTACGGATACTGCAGACAAGTGCACCCCGCTTATATGATTTAGATTCTCAATAAAGAAGTTGATGTACTTAAAGAACAGTAACATGGCAAAATCAAAAGCCATGGCACTGACAAGAACCGTTCTCTCAAGAGCTCTGCGCCCCCGAAAACGTCCTATGAGCATACCTGCCAGATAATTCACCGCAATGGACAGAAACAGAAGAATCAGAAACTTCGGTTCTCCCCAGCCGTAGAATACAATACTGCCTACAAACAGTACAGCATTCTTCCACTTCATCGGGCAGGCATAATATAGAATAAAAAAGATTGGCAGAAACCAAAATAGAAATAGCAAACTACTAAAAATCATATATATC
>JAZLHG010000226.1:0-6113 GCA_045616705.1 Lachnospiraceae bacterium
TGCTGCTAAGGGTAAGTCTACACCTTTTAAATTGTATGACATCAATACGCACTTCTGGCAGATGGTTGAGGTGGATGATATCTTCACTTGCATGCATTATCCCAAGATGCTGCCCCTTAGCAAGGAACCATATCTGATTAAGACCTGCGATTGCCGTAAGCCTAAGCCCGGTCTTCTGATGAGAGCTTGTGAGAAGTACAATATTGATCTTGAGAATTCCTATATGGTAGGTGATTCTTATACCGATGTATTGGCCGGTAAGGCAGCAGGCGTGAAGACCGTTCTTCTAGGTGGAATGCGTTGTGATGTATGTAATCGTCTTGATGGGAATAAGCCGGATTACATTCTGGAAGACCTTAGGGACGTAGTGAAGGTCATATAACCCGGTAAGTATGCGGTTTGCATATTTATATAAGAAGGGTTATTATATAAATACTTGTTTGTGCGAAGAGAAAAGGAGGAAGCAAACATGAGTATGAGTTATATCGAACAGTATCTGAAGGAGACAATGACTATTGTTGAAACTGTCTCTAAGGAAGAAATCGAAAAAGGAATTCAGATTCTTAAGACCTTAAGAGAACAGGAAGGTCGTCTGTTTATCCTGGGTGTTGGCGGCAGTGCAGCCAATGCAAGCCATGCAGTAAATGATTTCCGTAAGATTGGTGGAATCGAGACCTATGCACCGACTGATAATGTGTCTGAACTTACTGCAAGAACCAACGACGAAGGTTGGGATACTACATTTACAGAATATCTGAAGACTTCCCGTTTGAATGAGAAGGATGCAGTTATGGTATTCTCTGTTGGTGGTGGAAGTGCTACAACTTCTCAGAACATTGTGAAGGCAATGGAACTGGCTAAGGACAGAGGTGCGAAGTTAATCTCTATCGTAAGCCGTAACGGAGGAAGAGCCAAGGAACTTAGTGATTCCTGCGTACTGATTCCGGTTGTTGCCGATTCCAGAATCACGCCCCATGCAGAAGGCTGGCAGGGTGTAATCTGGCACTTAATGGTGAATGCCATCAACGAATAATACAATTACTGCAATATAATCATAATCTACCGAAATGTAATTGAAGAGAAAAGGAGAATTACGGGGATGAAGTTTGAAGATTTGAAGATTACACTTTATGCCGACGGAGCAGATCTGGAAGGCATGAAGGAAGAATATAAGAAGGGCTATGTAAAGGGATTTACCACGAACCCTACGCTGATGAAGAAGGCCGGTGTTAAGGACTATGTGACTTTTGCTAAGGCAGCAGTACAGGAGATGCCGGATCTTCCCATTTCTTTTGAAGTATTTGCTGAAGATTTCGACGATATGGAGAAGGAAGCCAAGGTTCTTGCAGCGTTAGGCGACAATGTCTATGTGAAGATTCCCATTATGAATGCAAGAGGGGAGTCCAGTATTCCTTTAATTAAGAGATTATCCGAACAGGGCCTTAAGTTAAATGTTACCGCTGTATTTACACTGGAGCAGGTGGAAGCTACCGTAGATGCATTCGCGGAAGGAACTGAGAATATTGTATCTGTATTTGCAGGAAGAATTATGGATGCAGGTGTGGATGCAGTTCCTATGATGGTTAAGGTGAACGAGATTTGTAAGCGTAAGAGTGGTACGCTGTCTCTGTGGGCAAGTTGCCGTGAGGTGTTCAATATTGTACAGGCAGACCAGTCAGGAACAGATATTGTTACGGTTACCAATGACCTGCTTAAGAAGCTTCCGAATCTGGGTAAGGACTTAACACAGTTCTCTTTAGAGACTGTTCAGATGTTTGACAGAGATGCCAAGGCATTGGGATTCTCTATCCTTGAGAACGAATAAATTGCATAATAAATAGTTTAGAAATACTTTAGAATTGGGGTGTTGACATCAAACTGTACGAGTGATATTTTAGTTACAGATGATGTTAGCACTCCTTTTTGTTGAGTGCTAACAAGAAGAAACGCAGAGGCAGAGCAGCGGTGGCGCAATCCTGAAAGGGGCGTGAACAGGTGGAACTGGACGAGAGAAAACGAGTAATACTCTTTGCGATTATCAAGAATTATTTAGAGACCGGTGAGCCGGTTGGGTCAAGAACGATTTCCAAGTTCACAGATTTGAATCTTAGTTCCGCAACCATTCGTAATGAGATGTCGGACCTGGAAGAAATGGGATATATCCTTCAGCCCCATACCAGCGCAGGCCGTATTCCCAGTGATAAGGGATATCGCTTCTATGTTGACCAGTTAATGGCTGATAAGGAGAAGGAAGTCAGTGAGATGAAGGAGATTCTCATTGAGAAGGCAGACAAGATGGAGCAGATGCTCAAGACGGTTGCCAAGTCCCTTGCAGTGAATACCAATTATGCCACGCTGATTTCCGCACCGCAGATTCATCGGAATAAACTGAAGTTCATTCAGTTGTCCAGAATGGACAAGAGCAAGATTGTAGCGGTTATCGTCGTAGAAGGTAACATCATTAAGAACGAAATCATCGAAGTTGACAGTGAACTGAGTGATGAGACGCTTCTGAAACTGAACATTCTGCTGAATACCAATCTGAATGGATTATCGGTGGAAGAGATTAACCTGGCAATGATATCCAAGATGAAGTCACAGGCCGGTGTTCATTCCGAAATTGTAGACGAAGTTATCGACGCGGTTGCAGAAGCAATCAGGGCGGACGAAGATTTAGAGATCTACACCAGCGGAACGAAGAATATCTTCAAATACCCTGAGTTATCCGATCATCAGAAGGCCAGCGAGATTATCACCGCCTTTGAAGAGAAGAAGCAGCTGACAGAATTCGTTCAGGAGACCCTGTCCGGAGACGATAACACCGGTATTCGGGTATACATCGGTGAAGAGACTCCGATGGAGAATATGCGAGACTGTAGTATTGTTACAGCCACTTATGAACTGGACGAGGGTATGCAGGGAACCATCGGAATTGTTGGTCCCAAGCGTATGGATTATGACAAGGTGTTTGATACACTGAAATCCATAAGAAGCCAGTTGGATGCACTCTATAAGAAGAATAAACAGGAATAAGGAAGTTGAAATGGAAGAGAAAGAATTAAGACAGGAAGAAATGGAGGCTGCAGAAGAGGCTACAGAAGAAACTACAGAGGATGTGAATGCAGAGACTGTAGAGACTGAGTCCGAAGAGCCTACCAAGAAGGATAAGAAGAAGCGGGAGAAGAAAGAGAAGAAGGACAAGAAGGATGAACAGATTGTCGAACTTCAGGATAGAGTGAAGAGACAACTGGCAGAATTTGAGAACTTCAGAAACAGAAGCGAGAAGGAGAAGGCTTCCATGTATGAAATGGGCGCTAAGTCCGTAATCGAGAAGATTCTTCCGGTTCTGGATAATTTCGAAAGAGGCCTTGCGGCAATTCCTGAAGGAGATGCAGATTCTCCTGTAGCAACCGGAATGCAGATGATTTACAAGCAGATGGTTACGGAACTTGAGAACATGGGAGTGAAGCCCATTGAGGCGGTGGGTAAGGAATTTGATCCGAATTTCCACAATGCGGTAATGCAGACCGAGAGCGATGAATATGAATCCGGTATTGTAGCCCAGGAACTGCAGAAGGGTTACACCTACAGGGATTCCGTTGTAAGACACAGTATGGTTAGCGTAGTACAGTAAGGCTGTTACGAATAGAGACATTTCATTATTTATTAATAGGAGGACATAGAGATGAGCAAAATTATCGGTATTGACTTAGGAACAACCAATAGCTGCGTAGCAGTTATGGAAGGTGGTAAGCCCACCGTTATCGCAAATACAGAAGGCGCAAGAACAACACCTTCCGTAGTTGCATTTACCAAGACAGGTGAGAGACTTGTTGGTGAGCCTGCTAAGCGTCAGGCAGTTACCAATGCAGAGAAGACCGTTTCTTCCATTAAGAGAGATATGGGTTCTGATGTGAAGAAGACTATTGATGACAAGAAGTATTCTCCTCAGGAGATTTCCGCAATGATTCTTCAGAAACTGAAAGCTGATGCAGAGAGCTACCTTGGCGAGAAGGTAACAGAGGCTGTTATTACAGTTCCTGCTTACTTCAATGATGCACAGCGTCAGGCAACTAAGGATGCAGGTAAGATTGCAGGCCTTGATGTTAAGCGTATCATTAACGAGCCTACAGCAGCAGCGCTTGCTTATGGTCTTGATAATGAGAAGGAACAGAAGATCATGGTATACGATTTAGGTGGTGGTACATTTGATGTATCTATCATTGAAATCGGTGATGGCGTTATCGAAGTTCTTGCTACCAGCGGTAACAACAGACTTGGTGGTGATGACTTTGACCAGAGAATTACAGATTACATGCTTGCAGAGTTCAAGAACGCTGAAGGTGTTGATCTCTCCGGTGGCAAGATGGCACTTCAGAGATTAAAGGAAGCAGCAGAGAAGGCTAAGAAGGAACTTTCTTCCGCAACAACAACCAACATTAACCTTCCTTTCATTACAGCAACAGCTGAGGGCCCCAAGCACTTTGATATGAACCTTACAAGAGCGAAGTTCGATGAGCTGACACGTGACCTTGTTGAGTCTACAGCAGTTCCCGTACAGAATGCGCTGAAGGATGCAGGCCTTACTGCATCTGATTTGGGACAGGTTCTCTTAGTAGGTGGTTCCACAAGAATCCCCGCAGTACAGGAAAAGGTTAAGATGCTTACAGGCAAGGAGCCCAGTAAGGCATTAAATCCTGATGAGTGTGTAGCACTTGGTGCTTCTATCCAGGGTGGTAAGCTTGCAGGTGATGCAGGTGCCGGCGAAATCCTTCTTCTGGATGTAACTCCCCTTTCACTGTCCATCGAGACAATGGGTGGTATTGCAACCAGACTGATTGAGAGAAATACAACCATTCCTACCAAGAAGAGTCAGATTTTCTCTACAGCAGCTGATAACCAGACCGCTGTTGATATCAATGTCGTACAGGGTGAGAGACAGTTTGCTAAGGATAATAAGTCCTTAGGCCAGTTCCGCCTGGATGGTATTCCTCCTGCAAGACGCGGTATGCCTCAGATTGAGGTTACTTTCGATATCGATGCGAACGGTATCGTTAATGTATCCGCTAAGGATCTTGGAACAGGTAAGGGACAGCACATTACTATCACAGCAGGTTCCAATATGTCTGATGATGAAATCGATAAGGCTGTTAAGGAAGCAGCTGAGTTCGAGGCTCAGGATAAGAAGCGTAAGGAAGCAATCGATGCTAAGAATGATGCAGATTCCTTCATCTTCCAGACCGAGAAGGCAATGGAAGAAGTTGGTGATAAGTTAGATCCCAACGATAAGGCTGCAGTTGAGGCAGAGCTGAACGAGTTGAAGGCTAAGGTTGAAGGCCTTAATGCTGAGACCATGACTGAGGAGCAGGTTGCAGATCTTAAGGCTGCACAGGAGAAGGCTATGACAGGCGCTCAGAAGCTGTTCGAGAAGATGTATGAGCAGGTTCAGGCAGCACAGGCTGCACAGGCAGGTCAGGCACAGGGTGCAGGTCCGGAAGCTTCTGCAGATCAGGCTTATGATGGAGACGTTGTTGACGGCGACTACAAAGAAGTATAATACGCGGCGATAGCGAGTTAAGAACATGGCAGAAACAAAAAGAGATTATTATGAGGTCTTAGGCGTTGATAAGAACGCTGACGAGGCTACAATTAAAAAAGCATACCGCGCTCTTGCGAAGAAGTATCATCCGGATATGAATCCGGGTGATGCGGAAGCAGAGAAGAAGTTCAAGGAAGCTTCAGAAGCATATGCAATCCTCTCTGACCCTGAGAAGAAGCGTCAGTATGATCAATTTGGTCATGCTGCATTTGAAGGCGGCGGAGCAGGTGCAGGCGGCTTCGGTGGATTTGACTTCAATGGTGCAGATTTCAGTGACATCTTCGGTGATATTTTCGGTGATTTATTCGGAGGCGGCAGAAGCAGAGGCAGAGCGAATAACGGTCCCATGAAGGGCAGTAATATTCGTGCCAGTGTACGAATCACCTTCGAAGAAGCTGTATTTGGTGTTGAGAAGGAGCTGGAACTGACCCTGAAGGATGAGTGTACAACCTGTCACGGAACCGGTGCGAAACCGGGAACCTCTCCGATTACCTGTACCAAGTGTGGCGGTAAG
>JAZLHG010000227.1:0-1293 GCA_045616705.1 Lachnospiraceae bacterium
TCCAGTTCCTCCTTACTGAACTGAAGACGTGCTGATTTTCTTTCCATTTAACGCCTCCTTATGCAGTCGGTTTGATCTCTGATAATTTCGTGGTCATAATGCGGTAGAGTTCCAGATCTGTAGGGAAATGATCCACGAACGGAAGCACGACATTTCCATAGAAAAGGAGTCCCTCACCTTCACCAGAATGGGTGACATAGGATAACTGATGAGGGGAAATATTCAGCTGCTGGGCAAGAATCTGCCTGTCACCGGCAGCCTGATTCAGCATATAGACATAATCGGAGTTTTCAAAGATATTCTCAACTTCACGAGAAGCTAATAAGTCTTTGACGTTCTGCGTAATGGCTGTCGGGATACCGCCCCATTTACGGAAACGCTTCCAAATTTCAACAGAGTATGGTGCTGTCTGTTCCTCCTTAAGCAGAAGATGGAATTCATCCATATAATAACGGGTAGTTCTGCCGGCCGAGCGGTTTGCCGTAACACGGCCCCAGACCTGATCCTGCACAATTAACATTCCGATTTTCTTCAGCTGTTTACCTAATTCTTTGATGTCATAACAGACGATACGGTTACTGATATCTACATTTGTTCTGTGGTTGAACAGGTTCAAGGAACCTTTAACATAGATTTCAAGTGCAGTCGCTACATGACGTGCTTCTTTTTCCTCCTGGAGGAGAAGAGCATTATAAAGATCCTCTAAGATCGGCATTTTCTCCGGAACCGGATCTTCGAAGTATCTCTGATAAATCTGATGAACACAACGGTCGATAACAGTCTTTTCTACCGGAAGCAGACCGTCTTTGCCACCTACAACAAGCTCGCAGAGTGACAGGATAAAATCAGACTTTAAGCTGGTAGGGTCATCCTCTTCTGAATAAGAATCATTGATATCCATCGGATTGATATACTGGGTACTGGAAGGACTGATCTTAATTACCTGTCCCTTCAGCTTATTAACAAGCGCGGTGTATTCCGCTTCGGGATCGCATATGATGATGTCATCCTTGGTCACCACAAATGCATTGAGCATTTCCCTCTTTGCAGAGAAGGATTTACCGGAACCAGGAGTACCAAGAATCAGACCATTCGGATTCTTTAAAAGCTTCCTGTCTACCATGATCAGGTTATTGGACAGGGCATTCAGACCACAATATAATGCCTCCGGTCCATCCTGGAATAACTCCTGAGTAGTGAAAGGAACGAAGATTGCAGTGCTGGATGTTGTAAGTGCTCTCTGAATCGGAATCAGATTCTGGGCTAATGGAAGTGAAGACATCAGACCCTGTT
>JAZLHG010000228.1:0-3383 GCA_045616705.1 Lachnospiraceae bacterium
CAGAATAGATACCCGGTTCCTTATTCAGATAATCAATTTCCAGACCGGAATCATCGGCTAGGGTAAGCTTACCGGTAAGGGCCGCAATGGTTCTGGCCTTAATCAGCGCATTCTCTTCAAAGCTTGAACCATTCTCGTCAATATCAACATGAATGTCCGCATCTTTAAGTGATAATACTTCAACATTTGTATCGGCAAGAATCGCTTTAATCTCTCGAACCTTGCCCTGATTGGAAGTTGCAAAAATAATCTGTTCCATAGTTCCTCCATGATATATTGAGATGGATTCATCATCCTTAGTGTATGACAGATCGCAAACCTTAGGGTATGGGTTATACTCTCTGCTGCTTCGGGGGCCTTGGCCCCATAAACTGGTAATAGTAGGTCTTCATCATACCATTATAAATCTTGCGGTTCTTATCTGCCTTGCGACCAATATACTTCTCAACATCGGTATAGCCTGTAATCACATAGAGTGACCAGGAATCAAGTGCCTTATAGCGATTGGCCAGCTGGGTATACAGTTCCGGCAGAAGTTCCTTGTCACCGATTCGCTCACCGTAGGGAGGATTGGTAACGATAAATCCGTACTTCTTGGGATGGGAGAGTTCAGCAACCGGCCGCTTCTGGAAATGAATCATATTCTCAACCCCTGCCATTCTTGCATTCTCCTTGGCAGATTTGATAATCTCTCCGTCAATGTCATAACCCTGAATATCCACATTCAACTCGGTTCTGATTAAACTGTTCGCTTCATCGGAAGCTCTGTACCAGAATTTGCGTTCAATGAGATTGCTCCAGTTCTCGGCCAAGAATTCTCTGTTCATACCGGGAGCAATGTTGGCGGCAATAAGTGCGGCCTCAATGGGAATGGTACCCCAGCCGCAGAATGCATCCACCAGAATACGGTCCTTGTTCCAGGCAGTCAGCATCAGCATGGCAGCCGCCAGATTCTCTGCAACAGGAGCTTTACTAACCTGCTTACGATAGCCTCTCTTGTGGAGCGATTCCCCGGTGGTATCAAGGCCGATGGTAACCAGATCCTTCATGAGGAATACGCGGAACGGATAGGAGTCCCCATCCTCATCGAACCAGGATACATGATAGACGCTCTTAAGCTGTTCTACCATGGCCTTCTTGATAATGGACTGGATATCGGAAGGAGAGAACAGCTTGCTCTTAATGCTGGCAGCCTTGGCTACCCAGAATTTGCCATCCTTAGGGATATACTGTTCCCAGTGCACTGCCTTCACGCCCTCGAACAACTCATCGTAGGTGGTTGCGGTGAAGGAGGCACATTTAATCAGAATTCTCTCGGCGGTCCGTAAGAAGATGTTAGCTCTTACAATGGCATCCGCACCTCCGGTAAAATAAACCTTGCCGTCTTCAACGGCAGAGATTTCATATCCTAAATCCTGTATTTCTTTTTTGAGCACCGCTTCCATACCAAAATGGCAGGGTGCAATTAATTCATATTGATTCATGTTATTACTCATATTCTGTCTAACCTAATGTATGCAATATTATATAGAAAACCATAGGGGTATTATAACAGTGTTATGCACGAAATGCCATAATGCGCTACATAGTATTGTAGCCCGATGGGGGAACCAACGGGCTACGATGAGGGGAGTATAAATAATTAATAAGGGGTCGTAAATGAGGATTCTTTGAAGGGTAAATCCTCGCTTACATTGGCAATTATAACCCCCTAAAATAGAAAAAACAATAGATTTTGAAAACTAGTAGCAAGGAATTTTTTGACAACAACATTTAGTAGTTTTATACTGTTTTTGGACGCTTTGGGAGTGAAATGCGAGTTATTTTCCCGAAGGGGAGGAGGAAATTTATGAATTCTTCCGAAGAATAATGAAATAGATTGATCGATGAAAGAATGAGGATGAGAACATGGACAAAAAAGAATATGCATTGAAAATGCATGAGGAATGGAATGGTAAGATTGAGGTTAATCTTCGCCCACAGCTTGAGACAATGGCAGATTTGGCAGTTGCTTATACACCCGGTGTTGCAGAGCCCTGTATTAAGATCAGCGAGGATACCGAACTGTCCTATAAATATACAAGAAGAGGTAATCTGGTTGCGGTTGTAACCGATGGTACCGCTGTTCTGGGTCTTGGTGATATCGGACCGGAAGCCGGTATGCCCGTTATGGAAGGTAAGTGCTGTCTCTTTAAGAGATTTGCGGATGTGGATGCTTTCCCTCTTTGTGTCAGAAGTAAGGATGTAGATGAAATCGTAAATACCATCGCACTGCTTGCAGGCTCCTTTGGCGGTATTAATTTAGAGGATATTGCGGCACCCAGATGTTTTGAAATTGAGCGTAAGTTAAAAGAGAGATGTGATATCCCCGTATTCCATGATGATCAGCATGGTACCGCGGTTGTGGTATTATCCGGTATGTTAAATGCCCTTAAGGTAGTTGGCAAGAAGATTGATGAGATTAAGCTGGTTGTTAATGGCGCAGGTTCTGCCGGCATTGCCATTACGAAGCTACTTCTGAAGGCAGGACTTAAGAATGTGGTAATGTGCGATAAGTTCGGTGCAATCTGTGAAGGTATGGAAGAGTTAAATCCTGCACAGGCAGAAATGGCTGCTATTACCAATCGTAATCATGAGAAGGGCAGTCTCGCAGATGTGATTAAAGGCGCCGATGCATTTATCGGTGTATCTGCAGCAGGCGTTCTGAAGCCTGAAATGATTCAGTCCATGAATGCAGATCCCATTATTTTCGCTATGGCGAATCCTGTTCCGGAGATTATGCCGGATGAAGCCAAGGCAGCAGGCGCTGCAGTTGTGTGCAGTGGTCGTAGCGACTTCCCGAACCAGGTGAACAATGTGTTGGCATTTCCCGGTATTTTCCGTGGTGCATTAGATGTTCGTGCATCAGACATTAATGAGGAAATGAAGCTTGCAGCTGCTTATGCTATCGCAAGCGTTGTGAAGCCGGAAGAGTTGAATGCAGAGTATATTATTGCCAATAGCTTCCATCCGGAAGTAACTAAGGCAGTTGCCAAGGCAGTTGCACAGGCCGCAAGAGATACAGGCGTCGCTCGAATTCGCTGAGGCTTTGCCTCTGCGTACCCTGCGGGGTTAGGTGTTTAGAGCTCGCTGAGGCTTTGCCTCTGCGCACCCTACGGGGTTAGGAATTTAAACTGGTTCCCATAAGCCTCGCTTCCGCGAAAATAACTATCCCTGCACAGGTATTTACCGGTAAGGCAATTGAGCTTGACGAAGAACAGATTATGGTTAAAATCGGCAAAAGCCCTGCACTGACAGCCGGTGTGGATTATGAGATTGTTCCCGGCTCCTATGTCAATAATGTTAAGGCAGGAACAGCATCCGTAACCATTCGAGGAATTAAT
>JAZLHG010000229.1:0-3361 GCA_045616705.1 Lachnospiraceae bacterium
GCGTTCACAATTGTGAACGCTTCTCTTATGATATTACATCTTCAATTTCAAGTTTATGATTCATGATAATTAGGTCAGCAGACTTGCCGACAGTAACGCTTCCAACATGGTCATCAATTCCTGCCTGTCTGGCCGGTGTTATCGTTGCCGATTGTAGCACCGATTCAAAGGGGATGCCCATGGCGACAGCATTTCTGACACAGTCCATTAAGTTTACGGCACTTCCCGCAATCACTTCCGCATCTCCATCAAGAACTGCCTTTTTATTCTGCACCTGTACCGGCTGTCCACCAAGCATATATCTGCCATCAGGCATGCCGGCAGCCTCCATACTGTCACTGATTAAAATTACTCTGCCTTCACCCAGCTGCTTATAGGTGTTTCGAACCATAGCCGGATGAACATGTATTCCATCACAAATCAATTCCGCAGCCACATCATCTCGATCATATACCGCTCCAACCACACCCGGTTGTCTATGTAACATAGGCGGCATCGCATTATACAAATGGGTAACCTGGCTGCAACCTGCATTCATAGCATTGATTGCTTGATTGTAATCTGCATTGGTATGTGCAATACTGCAGGTAATCCCCATCTCACGCGTGCAAGCCTCAATAAATGTAATTGCTCCTTGAAGCTCAGGCGCCAGGGCCACAAAACATATGAGATTTCCGGATGCAACCTGAAGTCTATTTAACATATTTAGATCAGGAAGTCGCACTTCATTCGGGTTCTGTGCACCACATTTCTCTCTACTGATAAACGGACCTTCTAAATAAATCCCCTTTATGACCTTATTCTCATCTGCAACATGTCGCATTCTGATACAAGCTTCTATCAGTTCCTCTTCCGGAAGAGTCATTGTTGCTGCAAGATATGAAGTAATTCCATTCCTGCGCTCGTAGTCGAGAATCCTCTTAAGACCATTGTCATCGGCAGTACATACATCATATCCTATCGCCCCATGAGAATGGATATCAACAAGTCCCGGAAGAATCAAGACCTCTCCTTCGTATCGATCTGATTCCGGGAATTCAACAGATGAAATCTCTCTATCTTCAAGTTCTACCGATGTGATGATTTCGTCTTGTACGCCTACTGTTCCTCTGCGGAATGTCCCTTGATCGGTATATATGATACCCGAATATTTCTTCATCATTATTCCGTATCCTTCAGATCCTGAAACGCTTTAAAAATAGCACCGCTTGTTGCCGGCATCGTCAACTTCAGATGTCCATTTACCACAGGGAAAATTTCATGGTTTGTGGAATATCCGTTGCGATCTGTATAGATTAATCTAACCACGCTGGAATCAGATGCAATGCCAAGGTTCGCTACTTTCACATCAATATCCCTGGGCTCTGTATTGTTATTGATAATAATAACTGTCTGTTCATCTATGGTGAATCGACCATAAGCAAGAATATTATATTCTCTGGTCAAATCCTTCGTAGCACCTCTTCTGAGTTCGGGACAAATCTTACGAAGGGAAATCAACTCCCTGTGGAACTGGATCAAATCCTGATCCTCCTTGCCCCAAGGGTAAGGTCTGCGGTTATCAGGATCCGTAAATCCAACCAGTCCGGCTTCATCTCCGTAATAAATCGTAGGCGCGCCAACCCAGGTCATCTGCGCCATAACTGCTTCTCTCATAACAGCCATATCTACGCCTTCAGAAGCCGCCTCTACGCCAAGCTGCGCAACACGTCCAACCTTATGATTCGTACGCGTTAAGAATCTGGAATGATCATGATTCGATAGCTCATTCATTGCCACGAAAATAGACGGTCCCAGGAATCTGGAATAGCCACGGTAAATACTCTCCCAGAAGAAACTGGTATTACCAAGCAAATCACCACGATAATCATCGCTATGCTTCTCCATACCGGTTAAGAACCAGGTAAGAGGCTCCATAAATGCGTCATAGTTCATGACAGAATCCCATTCATCTCCTCGCAACCATTCCACCGGATCACCATAATGCTCCGCCAGGATAATTGCCTTGGGATTGGCCTGCTTCACTCTTCTTCTGAATTCTTTCCAGAATCCATGGTTATATTCACTACTGTGGCCAAGATCCGCTGCCACATCAAGACGCCATCCATCGGCATTAATCGGTTCACTAACCCATTTCTCGCCTACGCGAAGAATATACTCGCGAAGTGCTTCAGAGCCTTCATAATTCAGCTTCGGCAGAGTCTCATGTCCCCACCATCCATCATAAGCACCATTATCCGGCCACTCATCGCGCATAAATGCAAAATAGTTACGATAGGGGCTGTCTCCACTAACATAAGCACCCGGTGCATAACCTTCACGGCCATCGTAGATATGTTCTCTATCCATCCACTTATTAAAGGATCCACAATGATTAAATACACCATCCAGAATCACTTTCATATGGCGCTTATGTGCTTCTTCCACCAGTTTAATAAACAGCTGATTACTTGCCTCCAAATTAGCAAGATCTGTTACACGGGTAATATAACGGGAAGAATAACGGTTCTCATTCCGCTCATCAAGGAAGTCTCCTTCATCATTGACAATAACGCCAAAATGAGGATCGATATAGTCATAATCCTGAATATCATATTTATGATTAGAGGGTGATACAAACAGTGGGTTAAAGTAAATCACTTCTACTCCCAGAGCCTGAAGATAATCCAATTTATCAATAACGCCCTGCAAATCTCCGCCATAGAAATCTCGAACACTGGCATCTTTAGATACCTCATCCCAGGGTATCTTCTTGGACCTGTCATTCAGATAGAAATACTCCCCATTTTCTACATCATTGGAAGAATCTCCATTATAGAAACGGTCTGTATAAATCTGATACATAACCGCACCTTTTGCCCAGTCCGGAGTGGAGAATCCGGGGCGGAGTCTAAAGTTCCAGTTATCGTCCGGATATCTGTGAGGTCCGGTTATATTGAAATAGCATCTCTGTCTGCCATTTTCTATTTCAAAATAATAATATAGAGTCTCATTATTCAGCTGATAGCGATATTCGTAATAATCGAATCCATTCTTAACGAAGCCCTTCCTCATCAGAAGACGCTCACCATTACAATGGATAAAGACATTATCCGCATTATTCTTCGCTGTTCTAAAACGAATGGTTACTACATCATAAGCCGTAGGCTCATTCGGCGTAATATAGTCCTCATTCACATCGCTAAACAAAGCCTGTCTGTTAATAACAGGATGCATTGACGATAAGTAAGATTCCTGTTTCAGAATATCCATATCTCTCATCTCTTTCCGCAATATTAGGCAAATTATAACATATTTTTATAGATGAAAAAAGACAGCTTCACGATAGCTGCCTTTTTTGGAGAAGGTATTTCTTTCTTAT
>JAZLHG010000230.1:0-2058 GCA_045616705.1 Lachnospiraceae bacterium
ATTGAGAGTAATAAATTATTATAAGGTGTTTAACACCGGAATGGTGATAATATGACTATCAATGAAGAATCATTGCAGTTACATGGTGAGCTGCACGGAAAACTCGATACTGTTTCCAAAATTCCCGTAAAAAGTAAACGCGATTTGAGCCTCGCATACACTCCCGGTGTAGCAGAACCCTGTAAGGTAATTGCTAAAGATAAGGAAGAAGCCTACAAATATACCTGGAAAGGTAATACAATTGCCGTTGTTTCGGACGGAAGTGCTGTTCTCGGACTTGGTAACATCGGTCCCGAAGCCGCTATGCCTGTTATGGAAGGTAAGGCTGTTCTTTTCAAGGAATTCGGTGGTGTAAATGCTGTTCCGATTTGCCTCGATACACAGGATCCCGAAGAAATCATCAAAGCAGTCACATGGCTTGCACCTTCTTTCGGTGGAATCAATCTTGAGGACATCTCTGCTCCTCGTTGTTTCGAAATCGAAGCAAAATTAAAGGAAACTCTTAACATTCCTGTTTTCCATGATGATCAGCACGGAACAGCAATCGTTGTTCTTGCAGCAATCATTAATGGTCTTAAGATTGTTAAGAAAGATCCCAAGAACTGCAAGGTTGTAATCGCAGGCGCAGGTGCTGCAGGTATCGCTATTTGTAAGCTCCTTTTAAATTATGGTTTTGTAAATGTTATCCTTTGCGATCGTAAGGGTGCTATCTATGAAGGTGAAGAAGGTCTTAACTGGATTAAGGAAGAAATGAGCCACGTAACAAACCCTGATAAGATTAAAGGTTCTATCGGCGACGCTCTTGTTGGCGCTGATATCTTTATCGGTGTATCAGGCCCCGGTATTGTTACTGCAGAGAATATTCAGTCTATGGCTGCAGATTCTATGGTATTTGCAATGTCTAATCCCGATCCCGAGATTATGCCTGATATTGCCAAAGCTGCAGGTGCAAGAATCGTTGGTACCGGACGTAGTGATTTCCCTAATCAGATAAACAACGTTGTAGCATTCCCCGGAATATTCAAGGGTGCACTTGAAGGACGTGCTCCTCAGATTACCGAGCCTATGAAATTGGCTGCAGCATATGCAATTGCGGGACTTGTAAGTGACGAAGAGCTTAACGAAGAATTCATTATGCCCGAAGCATTTGACCCTCGTGTAGCAGATGCTGTTGCAGAAGCAGTTAAGGCACATATTAACGATTAATCAATAGGTCAATACTATGTTCCAGCAGACTCAGACACCGGGGCCCCCGGCGATACAGTTAAAACTGATAATTTTATATATGTTGGATAGAGTACCTTTTCCACTTACCAAGGCTCAGATATTCGATTTCGTGCTTATGCATGACTATACCGATTATCTTACTCTTCAGCAGATAATGGTTGAGCTCATGGATTCAGACATGGTACTGGCCAAATCAATGAGGAACAGAACTCATCTCAGTCTTACCGGTGAAGGTAAGCAGACACTTGATATGTTCCGCAAAAGACTAAGTCCTGAAACAATTGCTCAAATTGATGACTTTCTTGGTTCAAATGAAATTGAACTGCGAAATGAAGTATCAATTCAGTCCGAATACTACAAAGCTACTTCAGGCGAATTTGAAGCTCACCTGGTAGCCAAAGACAGAGGAATATCCATTGTGGATCTTACAATGTCAGTTCCGGATCCCGAAACAGCAGAGTCCATCTGTTCAAACTGGGAACGCCGCAATAAGGAAATATATCAGTACCTAGTTACAAAATTGTTCTAAAATTAATTTTACAGGTTTTTAATTTAACGAAATTACTATTTTTTAGAACTATAATAAATACCAAAGCACAAAGCCTCTCATGATTGAAAAATTCATGAGAGGCTTAAATTATTATTATAATATGGTTTCTATTTACATATTTTGCCGTAGCAATGTCCTATCTTTCAACCTTAATCTGACATACTTCCATAGCTTTCAAGGCATTTTCATGTGTTTCCACACTTACCCCGGCACAGCAATTTGCATCTACAATAATCGGTACTTCAGGCAAATATGCCTTGGCAATCATTGCATTTGAAATA
>JAZLHG010000231.1:0-5504 GCA_045616705.1 Lachnospiraceae bacterium
AGATATCCTTTTAGTGATGAAGGTTACGAAGCACTTCTTGCATACATGAATGAACATCTTGTGCCTTGAGTTTGTTTTTTATACAAGAGGTTGACAATTTGGATTATGTCAACTATAATAATTACAAGGTGATATAAATAATTATTTTGTAATTAGGGGGATGAGATTTATGAAGTGTCCATTTTGTGGCCATGAGAATACGCGAGTAATTGATTCAAGACCGGCAGAGGATAACAATTCAATCAGACGTAGAAGAGTATGTGATGAATGTGATAAGAGATTCACTACTTATGAGAAGGTTGAAACGATTCCGATTATTATTATTAAGAAGGATAATAATAGAGAGACTTATGATCGTACGAAGATTGAAGGCGGTATTTTAAGAGCTTGTCATAAGAGACCTGTAGCTGCGGCAACGATTACTCAGCTTATTGATGAAGTCGAGACAGAAATTTTTAACTACGAAGATAAAGAAATTCCCAGTGATGTGATTGGTGAACTCGTTATGAATAAACTGAAGGATGTTGATGCTGTAGCTTATGTGAGATTCGCATCAGTATATCGTGAGTTTAAGGATGTTAATACATTTATGGATGAGCTGAAAAAGGTTCTGAAATAATATAGTGGATTACTTGATTTTTACGCCTACATTGTATACAATGTAGGCGTTGTTTATAACAATTTCATATTATTCTAATGAAGAGAGGAAGAAGCACATGAAGAAAAGTATGTCATTCATGACTATGCTTTGTGTGTTGGCCACATTGTCTATTGCACTGTGCGGATGCGCAGGTGGTAAGACAAATGCCTCTTCGCAGATTGTCGTTGGAATAGCGCAAGATCTCGAAGATAGTCTTGACCCACACAAAGCAGTTGCGGCAGGAACTAAAGAGATATTATTTAATGTGTTTGAAGGCTTACTGAAGCCTGATGCAGATGGTAATATTGTTCCGGCCGTAGCAGAGAGCTACGAAGTATCGGGGGATGGCCTAAGCTATCATTTTATACTTCGAAGCAATGTTAAGTTTCACAATGGGAACCCCGTTACGGCTGATGATGTTAAATACAGTTTAGAGAAGATAGCCGGTAAAATGGGTGATTCACCTATGATACCGGCTTATTCTTTAATTGATTCGGTAGAGGTGTTGTCTCCCAGCGAAGTATGCGTTCATTTGTCATCTGCTGATGCGGATTTTCCTTCCTATTTGGCAATGGTAAACGCAGCAATTATTCCTGCTGATAACAAGAATCCGGATACAAATGCAATCGGTACCGGACCTTATATGTATGTAAGCAGATCTATTCAAGAGAATCTGGTTCTTCGTAAATTTGATGACTACTGGGGTGAGAAGGCGCATATTGAGAACGTTACACTTCGTATTGTCCCCAATGATGATACAGTTGTTATGAATCTTAGAGGCGGCTCAATTGATATGTATGCCCGTTTGACTTCAGACCAGGTTGCACAGCTAACTGACGAGTATGATGTGCTTGAAGGGACCATGAACTTAGTTCAGGCGTTGTATTTCAATAACGATTGTGTACCGCTTGATGATGTACGTGTAAGACAGGCAATTTGTTATGCGCTGAATCGTCAGAATATTCTGGATATGACCAGCGAAGGTAAGGGGACCATTATTGGTTCCAGCATGTTCCCTTCGTTCGGCAAGTATTATGTTCCGGAACTTGCGGATTATTATCCGAATGATGTTGAAAAGGCCAAAGAATTGTTGAAGGAAGCGGGTTATGATGACGGATTTGATTTAGAGATTGTTGTACCCTCCAATTACCCTCCGCATATTAAAACAGCTGAGGTTATGGTTGAACAGTTAAAGGCTGTGAACATCAGAGCAAAAATTAAACTGGTTGAATGGAATTCCTGGTTAAGTGATGTATATACAGGCAGAAATTATCAGTCTACAGTAATTGGTGTAGATGCATCTTATCTTACGGCAAGAGCATTGTTGGAACGTTTTAATTCTAAGGCTGATAACAACTTCATCAACTTCAAATCATCCGAATACGATGGGTTATATGAAACCATTATTAATATGCAGGATAGTGATGAGAAGACGGAATATATTAAGAAGATGGAGACAATCCTTACGGAAGAAGCTGCAAATGCCTATATTCAGGATATGGCGGAGTTTGTAGCATTAAACAAGAAATATGCGGGATATACGTTCTATCCTTTATATGTTCAGGACTTTAGTAAGTTATATATTGTAGAATAATGATGAATGGTGAGACTATGAGATATGTGTTGCGTAAATTTTGTACAATGCTGATTACACTTCTTATAGTCTCATTTTGCGTTTTTTTGGCATTTTCTGTGATACCGGGAGACCCGGCCACTCAAATGCTTGGAACAAATGCTACAACAGCACAACTGGAAGCACTTAGAGAGCAGCTTGGGCTAAATAGACCACTGGTCATAAGGTATTTGGAATGGGTATCCGGAATATTTACCGGTAATTTTGGCAATTCCTATCTGTATAATGTCTCGGTTAGTTCCATGCTGAAAGACAAACTGCCAATTACGCTTGTTCTTACAGGCATGTCATTTTTGTTTATCGTAATGATTTCGATTCCGTTAGGAGTCCTTAGTGCAAAATATTATGACAGACCTTGGATCAGAACGTTTCAGTTTATGAACCGGCTTTTGATGGCCATTCCGCCTTTTTTTATCGGCATATTACTGACCCTTTTTCTGGGGTTAATACTTAGATTGTTTACGCCCGGTGGATTTGTGTCTTATAAGGTTGATTTGTTCTCCTTTCTGGGCTATATGATTGTTCCTTCAATAGCGGTTGCCATACCCAAATCGGCAATGACGATTCAAATGCTAAAGGCATCTGTATTATCCGAATCGAAGCTTGATTATGTACGTACCGCATATAGTCGAGGGAATTCTACCGATCAGGTCCTTTATAAGCATGTACTTAGAAATGCACTGATTCCTATTGTAACCTTTCTTGGGATGACATTATCGGATATTGTAGCGGGTAGTATTGTAATTGAACAGGTGTTTTCAATTCCGGGATTTGGCCGTTTGTTGATTGCATCTATTTCAGGAAGAGATTATCCGGTTGCAGAATCTATAATTTTTATTATTGCGGTTGTTGTAATGTTAATTAATTTTTTGGTTGATATTTTATACAGGTTCATTGACCCTAGAGTGGAGAAGGCATGAGACTTAAGCATAATAGAAAACTAATAATTGGCCTGATTCTGCTCGGTATTGTGGTATTGTGCATTTTGTGGGGTGCAGTTCATCCGCCGGCTAATCCGGATACGATGGATTCCGCAAATCGTTTGTCGGGAGTGTCTTTTCACCATTTCTGCGGCACAGACCAATTTGGGAGAGATATCTTTAGCCGTATTCTCGTTGGTATCAGAACGACTATGTGGGTTGCTCTGATTACCAATCTCATCAGTATCATAATGGGTGTTTTGATTGGAGCGCTTACAGGTTACTTCGGAGGTTTTTTTGATGAGATTATAATGCGTGTTAATGATGCGGTGCTGGCTTTTCCCAGTATTCTTTTGGCACTTGTATTTGTATCCGTCACGAAGCCGGGAACGTACAGTGTGGCCGTAGCAATGGGAATCGCATTTACCCCTAGTTATGCACGTATTGTAAGATCGGAATTTATTAAATGCAGAAATATGGACTATGTGCAGTCAGCAAGACTAATGGGTGTTAGACCCGTTCGGTTGATTTTTGTTCATATACTGCCGAATGCGTCTACAACACTTGCGACCTCTATTATTATTGGATTTAATAATGCTGTGTTATGTGAGGCGGCCATGAGTTTTCTCGGAGTAGGAGTGCAGCCTCCTGACAGTAGCCTTGGTTTGATGCTCTCGGATTCTCAGGCATACCTGTTTTTAAAACCCGGATATGCTCTGTTTGTAGGCTTTGCAATTGTATTTCTGATATTTGCCTTTTCACTGATAAGTGACGGATTTAAGGAGATATATGATGCTTGATGTAATTGATTTGAACATTGAATTTCATGACCATTTAATTCCGGAAACTGTTGTATATGATTTCGATCTCCATATGGATGAAGGAGAGATTGTTGGACTTGTAGGAGAATCAGGATCCGGCAAATCCATGAGTGCACTTGCTATAGCGGGCTTACTTTCCCGAAGGGATATGAAGAAGGGTGGACAGATTCTGTATTATGGGAAGGACCTTCTTACCATTCACAGAGACGAACTTAGAAGAATTCAAGGCAGTGAAATAGGAATGGTATTTCAGGAACCTATGAATTCATTGAATCCTACCTTGAAGATTGCATATCAGGTTGAGGAGAATTTGCTGATACATACAAATCTATCACCTGAGGAACGACGTGCTAAAGCATTTCATATGCTTGAACTTGTAGAACTTAAAGATATAGAGCGGATTTATAACAGTTATCCTCATGAGCTATCCGGAGGACAGAGACAACGTGTGATGTTGGCATCTGCATTAATCTGCGAGCCGAAATTACTGATTGCGGATGAAATAACTACTGCTTTGGATGCTACTGTACAAGCTGCAATCATTGATCTTCTCAGACGATTTAATAAGGATAACGGTATTGCGATCCTTTTTATTTCTCACAATCTGGACCTGGTGCGTAAACTCTGTCATCGTGTTACAGTGATGCAAAAGGGAAGAATTGTGGAGAGTGGGAAGGCTGATGAAATATACAACCATCCTCAAATGGAATATACAAAAGAATTGATTCGGGCAATTCCTAGAGTAGAGAAACTGAAATATGAAGAATAATATTCTGACAGTGGAACATTTAAATGCATATTATAAAGATAAACAGGTACTCCATGATATTTCTTTTCAGATTGGTGAAGGAGAAATTGTGGGCCTCGTTGGGGAAAGCGGATGTGGTAAGTCTACTCTTGGTAAGTCGATTCTTGGTATGGTGAATCAGGTAGATGGAATCATTGATAATCAATCCGGTAGAATTCAAATGATTTTTCAAGATCCCTTTCATTCGCTTAATCCCAAGAAAAAAATTGGTTGGATTCTGAACGAGCCTCTCTATGTCAATCATATTGGAAGTAAGCAGGAGAGAGTAGTAAAGGTTCGGGAAATGCTTCATCGTGTGGGGATTGATGAAGAACTGTTGGATAGATATCCAAGTGAACTATCCGGGGGTCAGAGGCAGAGAGTGTGTATTGCACTGGCACTGATGCTGAATCCTAAACTCATTATTGCGGATGAACCGGTATCTGCATTAGATGTAACCATACAGGCGAAGATTCTTAGGTTATTACTGGAACTAAACCATAAATACGGCATTGCTTTTCTGTTTATTTCCCATGACCTGAAAGTGGTATACGAATTGTGTAGTAGAATGCTGATTATGCAGGATGGAAGGATTATTGAACAGGGAAGCGACGATGAAATTTTCTTTCATCCAAAGGAAAATTACACCAAAACGTTACTTAATTCAATAATGTGATTATAGTACGGATATAATGTTACTATG
>JAZLHG010000232.1:0-2050 GCA_045616705.1 Lachnospiraceae bacterium
GTTAAATGGTGAAGTTCAGAACCTGGATGATGAAGACTAATTGAGGTATAGGATGAGCGATAATAATTTTGATTTACAGAAGTATATGACAAAAGGCGTTGAGAATATTGTTAAGGAAGCATTGAAGGCAACTTTATCAGATCCCAAAGAGAGCCTATTCATGGTGCAGTACGCAGCTGCAAGTAAAGAAGCGACTAAGAGAAGAGCACAGCTCAAGGAAGAAGGAGAGGAGGTTCCTCCTTTCTTGATTGCAAGTATTACTTCAAGTTGTAATCTTCATTGTGCAGGTTGTTATTCCAGAGCAAATCATGCATGTTCTGATGAAGCGCCTATCAGTCAGCTTACTGCTGAAGAATGGAAGAAGATTTTCCTTGAGTCAAGAGATCTGGGAATTGGTTTTATTCTATTAGCCGGCGGAGAGCCTATGTTACGTAAGGACGTTATTGATGTGGCCGGAGAAATACCGGAAATATTGTTCCCTATATTTACCAATGGAACGATGATTAGTGATAAATATATTGAGACATTCAGACAGCATCGTAATTTGATTCCTGTTATAAGTATCGAAGGTCATGAGGAGAAGACCAATCAGAGACGTGGCGATGGAATGTATGAGACCATTCAGGATGCCATGAAGCTTATGAGAGAGAACAAGGTGCTTTTTGGAACTTCTGTTACTGTCACCACCGAGAATCTTAAGGAAGTTACCTCCGATGAATTTATCGGTACCTTAAGAGACAGTGGAACCAAGGTTGTTTTTTATGTGGAGTTTGTTCCTGTAACGCCTGAGGCAGAGGAGCTTGCGCCCGGAGATGATGAGAGAGAATATTTGAAGAACAAGCTTGAAGAACTGCGTAAGAACAATGAGGATATTGTATTCATTTCCTTCCCCGGTGATGAGAAAACTTCAGGAGGTTGCTTAGCAGCAGGAAGAGGCTTCTTCCATATTAATTCTCATGGAGGAGCTGAACCCTGCCCATTCTCTCCTTACTCAGACATTAATGTTAAGAATACGTCCGTACGAGAAGCACTTCATTCCAGATTGTTCCATAAGTTAAGAACCAGTGGTACACTGATGGAAGAGCATGCAGGTGGATGCGTTTTGTTTGAACGTAAAGAGATTGTTGAAGAGTTTATAAACAGTTAATTTTTGGAAATGAGGTAGAAATATGACAGTTAAAGAAGCAATATTGGAACGTCATTCCGTTAGAAATTATTTAGATAAGTCCATAGAGGCAGATAAGATTCAGGCATTAAATGATTTGATTGCGGAATGTAATGAAGTAGGTAATCTTCACATTCAATTATTGGAAGATGCAGGTAATACTTTTAACAGGTTATTAAGTAAGGCAATGGGACTTGCAAGTGCCCCTAGTGTAATTGCCTGTGTTGGACCTGATGATGAGACCTTAGATGAGAGGTTAGGATATTACGGTGAGAAAATCGTAATTCTTGCACAAATGTTAGGTCTTAACACCTGCTGGGCAGGCACCTATAATAAAAAGAATGTTCCCGCCGAAGTGAAGGAAGGCGAGAGACTTGCAATTGTAATTGCTTTAGGTTATGGTGTGAACAAAGGTAAAGAACGTAAGTCCAAATCCATATCTGATGTTATTGTTGGTAATGAAGCAGATATGCCGGATTGGTTTATTGATGGAGTGAAACTTGCACTTCTTGCACCGACCGCAGTAAATCAGCAGAAATTTGAAATATCTTTAAATGGCGATGCGTGTGAAGTGATAGACAAAGGCGGAATTTTGAGTAGAATAGATAAAGGTATTGTACAATATCATTTTGAAATCGGCTCCGGTAAATCAATGTAATTTCATTCACTGAGGTATTTATTAATGGCAGATAATTATGATGTACTGAAACTGGATAATCAGCTTTGCTTCCCTTTATATGCAGTATCTAAGGAAATTATTCGTAGATATAAACCTTATCTTGAGGAGATTGATTTGACCTATACCCAGTATATTACCATGATGGTGCTCTGGGAGCATCGGGAGATACGGGTCAAGGACATGGGCGCGAGGCTCTGTCTGGATTC
>JAZLHG010000233.1:0-2658 GCA_045616705.1 Lachnospiraceae bacterium
CATGGCTACGATCCGACTTCCTCTGTTAATCTTGCATCAACCAAAACGGGCATCAATATGGATGCGGTTCGTCTGATGGGCCAGATCATTAAAGATGTATCTGAAATTTCCAAGGATAATGATTCTGCAGATTGCATGAAACTTGTGGTATTCTGTAATGCGCCGGATGATAATCCTTTTATGGCAGGTGCATTTCATGGCGTAACAGAAGCAGATGCAATTATTAATGTAGGTGTATCAGGCCCCGGTGTTGTGAAAAAGGCAGTATCCAAGGTGCGAGGAGAGAGCTTCGAGGTACTGTGTGAGACCATTAAGAAGACGGCTTTTAAGGTTACCCGTGTTGGCCAGCTGGTTGCGCAGGAAGCATCCAAAATGTTAAACATTCCCTTCGGTATTGTGGATTTGTCTCTTGCTCCCACGCCTGCAGTGGGCGATTCGGTAGCTGATATTCTCTGTGAGATTGGTTTGGAATATGCGGGTGCTCCCGGAACAACAGCAGCGCTTGCTATGTTAAATGATCAGGTTAAGAAGGGTGGTGTTATGGCATCTTCTTATGTTGGTGGTTTAAGCGGTGCGTTTATTCCTGTCAGTGAGGATCAGGGAATGATTAATGCGGTTGAGGCAGGCGCCATCAGCCTTGAGAAGTTAGAAGCCATGACCTGTGTATGTTCCGTAGGTCTTGATATGATTGCGATTCCCGGTGACACTAAGGCCACAACAATTTCCGGTATTATTGCGGATGAAATGGCGATTGGTATGGTGAACCAGAAGACAACGGCGGCAAGATTAATCCCCGCCGTCGGCAAGGACGTCGGGGACAGTGTAGAATTCGGTGGTCTCTTCGGATATGCACCGATTATGCCGGTGAACAAATTCTCCTGCGATGAATTTGTGAATCGTACAGGAAGAATCCCTGCGCCGATTCATAGCTTTAAGAACTAGTGCTCTGCATCGATTCGGATGATTTCCTGTGTATATTCCGAACGGAATGGATGATGAAATTTAAGTCCTGCAATTTGTTCGTATAAATCTGCTGCAAACAGATCGGAATTTAACATCGTTAAGCTGCTTGCGTCCAGATTCTGTTTGGCATCTCTTAACTTGGCAATGAGAGGAATTTCACTTTGCTTTTTAATTTCGCTAAGAAGCGGAGTGGATTCTTTTCTAAAACCAAGCATTCGTGCATAACCAATGTAGTCGTTTTGGATGAATTCATCCATGCGGCTTTTTTTGATGTCTAAGAGGATATGCGTTAGCCCGCGACATATGGAAGCATGAGCGATATTCTTGGTTTTGAGCAGGTCGGCAAACTGCTTGAAACTCTCAAACTGATTGGTGCCTGCGGCAATCCTTCGGGCAAGACTCTTGGAAATATCCAGGTAAGTTGTTGCCTCTTTGTCTGCATAGGATTCTTCCCGACTTAATAATTCGTCTTCAAACTGAATGAAGCGGAGCTTATAGGCCAGAAGAGAAGAGAAATCATTTCGGATAATCGGAAATGTTTTATGGTAGTTACGCTGCATTTCCGACAGAACAAAATCAGGAACCTGAGAACTTAAGGAACGGATATCCTTGGTGCGCATCAGCTCGGAACGGACCCCGGATGCCGACAAGGCATTCTCGGAGGTGTCGTGATAACCGGATGCAAGACGATATACCGTATGAGGAACAATTGTGGATTCACGTCTCAATAATGCTTTGATATAAGCAATACCAAGAGAATTATTAGGCTGTCTGGTAACAAATTCTATAATGGATTTCAAATGGGAATCTGTACAGGAGTCTATGAGTGCGTGGGTGTTAGCATAGGCGAAGTTTCGGCCTTCCACAAGATAGCGATTTAATGCTACAGAGTAAGCCGGACTCTCTATGGCTGAAAGCTTGGCAATCTTAATCAGGTCATCCACATTGCCATGTTCACTTCCGAAACTGAGATAATCTACAACATGTAGTTTGTCTAGAAGTGCACAGGCGCCTCCGGCAAAATAATCTGCCGAAGAAGTAGCATAATATACCGGTAATTCCAGAACCAAATCTGCACCTGCTCGTAGGGCCATTTCCGCACGGGAATATTTGTCAATGATTGCCGGTGCACCTCGCTGTACAAAATCACCGGACATAACAACAATAATGTAATCTGCGTTAGTCTCTTCACGAGCCTTTTCAAGCTGGTAGAGATGACCATTGTGAAAGGGATTGTATTCAGCAACGATACCTGTTACTTTCATGTTCTCACCCCCTTAACTGGATGTGATGATGTATTGAAATTAGTACAAAAATATTGTTGTTTACAACAATAGATTATCATATAATTTTATGTTAGAAAATAAGCATTTTTCATATATGGAAGGAGTTAGTGTTATGGCATTTATTGATGGAATTAAGGAGAGAGCAAAACAGAACATTAAGACAATCGTACTGCCTGAGAGCGAAGATCCCAGAACTCTTGAAGCAGCCCAGAAGGTAATTGAGCAGAAGATTGCCAAGGTTATTTTAGTAGGTAACCTTGATACCATTCAGGCTGATGCAAAGGCACAGGGTGTTGACCTGACAGGTGTTGACGTAGTTGATCCTGATAACTGTGATAAGTTTGATGCTTATGTTGCTAAGCTTGTTGAACTTCGTCAGGCCAAGGGTATGACAGAAGAGAAGGCAATC
>JAZLHG010000234.1:0-4217 GCA_045616705.1 Lachnospiraceae bacterium
CCTTGGCAGGCGACTCCACAATCACCAGATATTTAGCTGCCATTTTACCTCCCGGTGGATTCTGCCGACGGGCAAATCCGAATGTAACTGTTCTTGCCAACTTCCTTGATATAACCCTTTAGTTCAAGGCTCATCAGCGTCTTCATAAGCGTGTTAACGGGCAAATTTGTGGTCCTTAATACGCTCTCCATATCTTTTGCATACAAATCGAGACAACTATACACTAGATTTTCGACCTTTTCAAGTGCCAATTTTTCGGGCTTTTCAAGGATTGTATCACTTTTATCCATCGTAGCACCTATCTGGTACCCCTGATTCTTAAGACTCATCAGGACATCTTCCACATCACATGCAATCACCGCTCTGTCCTTCAACAGTTTATTACAACCAACACTGAATGCATCAGAAATTCGGCCGGGAACCGCCATAACCTCCTTGCCCTGGTCCAGTGCCATATCTACTGTAATTCCTGTTCCGCTCTTTGCTCTGGCTTCTATCACCAGCACAATATCCGATAGCGCTGAAATGATTCTGTTCCGTGCCGGAAAATGCCAGGCAGCTGCACTGCTACCGGGACCGTATTCCGAAATCAAACCACCATTTTCCTGCAATTCCCGATATAGGGGATAATTACCCCTCGGATAACACTGCTCGACTCCGCAGCCCAGAATCCCGTAAGATTTACCTCCGGCTTTTAATGCAGACAACTGTGCAATACCATCAATTCCCATGGCCATGCCGCTTACAATCGATACTTTCGCCTTGGCTAATTCTCTCCCAAAATATCTTGCCACACTTCTACCGTACTCGCTGCATTCTCTTGAACCGATAATAGATACTGTAGGCCCCTCACCCGGAATTTCACCCTTAATAAACAACGCAAATGGATGTCCCGGAACCTGCAATAGCCGCTTTGGATATTCAGGATGATACCAGGGGCAGAAGAAGATCTCATCCCTCTCCATTCGATCCTTAACAAGAGCTTCATTCCATGTATTTCTTCTATATATAATATAGTCCGCCATTCGTTCACTGACACCTTTTAGCTGTCTAAGTTCTTCTTTCTCCATGTTATATATACGTTCCGAAGAACCTGCCTTCTTCACCACTTCCATAAGTTGCATTCCATATTCATCCTGCAAGCAGGCATACCATAAATCATAATCCAGCAGTTCCATAAGTCACCTCCTACAATTGATAATTCGGCAATCTGAAATGAAGTGCCTCCATAATATGCTCCACACTAATTTCAACTTGTTCATCTAAGTCTGCTATGGTGCGAGCCACTTTAAGAATCCTGTGATAAGACCGGGCCGTTAATTGAAATCTATCAAAAGCGTTCCTTAAAACTTCTTCTCCTTCAGCGTTTATTCTACAGAACTTCTCTACTTCTTCTCTCGACATAGATGAATTAAACCTAGGAGAGAAGAACCGCTCTCGTTGACGATTCTGCGCAGCGATTACCCGCTGTCTTACAGCCTCTGATGACTCCTGTTCTGATTTATGTATTAATTCTTCATACTTCATATTGCTTACTTCAATACACAAATCCATACGGTCCATAAGAGGTTTCGACAACCGCTCCATGTATCGTTTACGTTCATACGTCGTGCAGGAGCAGCGATTCAGATCCGGATATGCCCCGCAAGGACACGGGTTCATAGCTCCAACCAGCATAAAATCCGCAGGATAGCAATAAGTTCCACCATTTCTGGATATTAACATTTTACGTTCTTCCAGCGGCTGTCTTAGAATCTCAAGGCTCTTACGCTGGAACTCCGGCATTTCATCAAGAAACAGCACACCTTTATGTGCCAAGGCTACAAGTCCCGCTCTAGGATTAACGCCACCTCCGGAAAGTGCAATAGCGGTAACTGTATGATGAGGACTGATAAACGGCCTGTCGGTCATCAACGTATGATCTGCCAGCTTCCCTGCAATACTATAAATTGACGACACCTCCAAACACTCTTCCATTGTCAACGGCGGAAGAATAGAAGGAATACATTTAGATAGCATGGTTTTTCCTGCACCGGGAGGTCCCATCATAATCAAATTGTGCATACCAGCCGCCGCAATCTCCAAACCTCTTTTGGCAAAAAACTGCCCTTGTACGTGCTTTAAATCATATTCCGACTCCACTGAATTCGGCGCAAATACTTTCGGGCCTGCCGTAACCTGCGAAACTGAAATCTCACCTCTAAGAAACAGCACCGCCTGTTTCAGATCCGTCATCGGATATAGTTCTATTCCCTCAACTACCGATGCTTCTTCTGCATTAGCAGCCGGAACAAAACATTTTGTCAATCCGGATTTATGGGCGGCAAGCACCAGTGGCAAGATACCATGAACAGGACATATACTTCCGTTTAAATTTAATTCACCGATAAATGCCGCATCCTTCGTGATTCGGTCATCAAAAACACCCATGGCCTGCAAAATCCCAATAGCCATGGCAAAATCATAACCGGTTCCTGATTTTCTTACCCCGGCAGGGGCAAGGTTCATCACAATCTTCTTCGGTGGTAGTTCAAACCCACTATTCTTAATCCCGACCTGAATTCGTTCTTTCGCCTCCCGGACTTCACTTCCCAAAAACCCAACCAAATCCATACCGGGAAATCCATTTGAGACATCAACTTCCACATGCACAATAAAGCCTTCAAGGCAATGAAGACCTACAGAATGAATACAACTAACCATTCTTATGTTCCTCTCATTATGAAATTACTCTGCATGGGGTGTGAAAAAAAGAAGAGATGGTATCATCTACCATCTCTATGATTTGTGACTATTATCATAATAATTTCTATTGCAGCTTGTCAAGAGTTTTCGTATCCATAACATATCTGTTATCCATGGTCTTCATAACATCCACGATTTCTACGTCTGAATAGCGAAGGTTCAAAATCGAATTATCAGAGAAACACAATACCATGGGCTTAAAGATGTCCATATCATTAGACTGAATAACCAGTCCCTTTTCTCCATTAGACAATTCCACACAGCAGCCTTCACTTAAGAAATTAACGGAATTAATCAAGGATTCTACACAATCACGATCATACATCTCCGGATGTGCCAGCAAATGCTTCAGTGCATTGATCTCAGTCTTCGGCTCCATATAGTTGCTCATAGCGGTCATCTTATCATAGTCATTGGCAACAACCAATACTTTAGAACCCAACACCAACTTGCCCTTTGTCTTCTCTCCACTGGCAAACGCATCATATTCGCTGAAAGCCTGGGATACCATTCTCTTAATATTGGGAACAGAAGCAAACGCATCCTCCGCAAGCCTGATACCTTCTCTCTCAAGACGTTTCATTTCAAACTTATCTTCTTCGGTACGATCTGTCTTATCAATCAGCGAACTTGGCACATTCAATTTGCCGATATCATGAATAAGTGCTGCAATCACAATATCCCTCTGCTCTTCATAATGAATATTCATTTTACTGGTAATGAGCGCACAGAGAATCGCAACGTTTAGTGCATGCTTGTAGATAAAATCCCCTCTGCTTCTAAGATTCTGCACAAAGTTGATTTTGGTTTTCTTCTTACCGTATTCCTTAAGCAACCCCTCTACAAACATATACATTTTGGATTGGCGACCGTTTCTTAAAATATAATCCAGTTCATCGCGAATCGTGAAAATAGATACCGCTTGAAAACGTTCGAAAATGATATCATCCTCTGTCATGGGCGGAAGTGGTTCTGCAGGCTCCAGTATATATACACCGATTAACCCGAAATTCACTACAGAACTAATACCCTGATCCGTCAGTTTGGAATCACGATCATACAACAAAACACCCTTTTTGTTGTAAATCGGTTTGCCAAGTCTCATACCAACTTTTAAATCTTCAGCCTTAACAAAAATCATATTAACCCCCTGTTATCGAATGATCGATAAATGATTATCCATATACTCTTCAAACTCATCAATGCAAATCGGTTTGGAATAAAGATATCCCTGTGCGATATCACATCCGCAACTCTTAAGGAAGTCTCTCTGTTCCTCTGTCTCAACACCTTCCGCAATGACCTGAAGCCCCAACTGCTTCGCCATTCGTACCGATGCTTCAACGATAATCTTACCTCGTGTAGTAAGCATAATCTCATCTAAGAAGAATCTGTCAATCTTAAGCACATCTACAGGTGCATTACGTAACATGTTAAGTGATGAATATCCCGAGCCAAAATCATCCATAAGA
>JAZLHG010000235.1:0-6273 GCA_045616705.1 Lachnospiraceae bacterium
ATTAATTAAATCTTTAATGGTATCCTCATCGGTTACCTGTGCAATCAGCCCTCTGGCTACCAATTCGTCATAAATCTGCATAATAATCCTCTTTCTCTAAATAAATAGCAAAAATACTTAAATGAGTATATCACATAAAAAAATGGCGGGCAACAAATTGCCCGCCAAAATAATCTTAAAATTAGTTGAGTGCATCAACCAGCTTCTGAACTGCTGCAAGTGCCTCATCAGGAAGCTTATCATAACCTTCCTTCTTCTCAGCAAATCCCTTAACAGCATCTACACGGTTCTGCATAGCGCTCTTTAATGCAGCCTTGTAGTCAGCATCATTTAAGTCAGGTGTGAAATCACCTGTCTTACCGGACCAATCATACATGATCTCGATATCTTCGAAAGGTCCCCACTGCTCAAACTTAGCCTTGCCTTCAACGATTGTCTCAAGAATTCCAAGAGTGTCTTCCTTCTGGCACTTATGACCCATGAAGTCACCTGTGTTAACGATATAGCAGTCAACGTTCTTCTCAGCAACTAACTTCTTGAACTTATCATAGTCATTAACAAGAGGATATGTTCTGAAAGGATTAGCATAAGGAACGATACGAAGTGCGTTCATATCTGTACCAGCCTTAACACGCTCTGCTGTGGAAGTCTTAGTTGCAAGTGTTGCACCCATTACAGAAGCAAGAGCTGCACCTTTTAACTTAACTACAGGCGGGATTGCAGGATCTTTCATAATCCAGAAAATAGCATTTACAGGGCTGTCAATCTTGTCAACTCTGTTAGGGCTCCATAATTTGGACTTGATTGCACGACCATTACCGTTACGGATATCCTCTGTAACAATCTGGATCTTACCATCTTCGTCCATTGTTGCTGAACAGTTCTGAACTGTGAGCAGATATTCATTATCGGGACATCCTGTAGGATAGTCATTTGTCTTATCGAAGTATGTAGGCTCGAGTGCGATAGATGCACATGTATCGGAATTGATAATGAAAGCATCATCATGAAGAACCTTGATACCACCGAATGCGTCATACTTACCGGAATGCTTAGCATGTGTCAGAGTAGACTTACCGGATCCTGACAGACCATATACGGAAGCAACGAACTTCTTACCACCTTCAAGTGAGTATTCTTTCTGTCCACCGTGGCATGATGCATAACCATTTCTGTTTGCAAGTGCCCAAGCCATTGTAAGAGTTCCCTTCTTGTGCTCACCAAAGTACTTCATACCAAGAATTGCAGCACAGTTCTGGTTGGTATCAAAGTAGCAAAGTGTAAGATCATCGGATAAGCAGCTGAAATCTACATCAGGAGCAGCTTCAGGTGCCCACTGAGGATCAGAGAAGATATAAATGTCAGGCTCAGTACCGTTACCGATAGGCTGAGAAGTCTTATACATCTTGTTGTAGTTATCGCTCATGTACTGGAAGTTGAGCATCCAGTTGTAAAGAAGGTTCTCTTCACCTTCGGGAATTAACAGATGAGCTTTAGCCATGAACTCAGGATCAAGACCAACATAGCACTCTGCATGATACATAGTTTTCCAACGTGTCTTGTAAACAGCGTCCATAACTACCTTATCAAGCTTAACCTCATCTACACCGGGTTCACCTTTGATACGACGAGCCTGTGCATAACGACCTGTTACAGCACCATCATTGAAAAGAAGTACCTTAGCATCCTTCTCAAGACCAAATAATTCGCCATCCTTAATAGGCATATCTGTTACGATTGTTCCCGGGGAATTCTTAGCAAGCTCATAAGCTTCCTTCAGAGTGTTTACTTTAACAACATTGTTGCCATAGAAAGCACCTTCAATGATGGAACGGGTTTTGGAAAAACCAGGCTTGCCAGCGCCGATTTCATTAATCGGATAATAAGCTTTTGTTGACATATTATGTCCTCCTCTTTCTATATTTTAAAAAATTACAATCCTGTGGTATTATCTCAAAATGACAAAAAAATGTCAAGAAATTTGCTCTTAAAAAAATACAATAATACGTCTAACCGATTTCTCTTGTGGCATTTCTTAACCATTCTTTTTCATTTGGCTCTAAATAAGGTGCAATCTCTTCGTATACGGTACGATGATAATGATTCAGCCATTTGATTTCATCGGAGTTCATTGCGGTAACATCTACTGCTTCCAAATCAATAGGAACAAGTGTTAATGTCTCAAAACAATAGAACTCTCCCCACTCATTTGATTTGTAAGGAATACATAGAATTTCATTTTCTGTTCGTATTCCAAACTGACCTTCTATATAGATTCCGGGTTCATCGCTGGTAATCATGCCGGGTCTGAATTCAGCAGGTGTTTTATCAAGTGATCTGAGTCTGATATTCTGAGGTCCCTCGTGGACATTTAGAAATGCACCGATTCCGTGACCGGTACCATGTCGATAGTCAATACCCAAGTCCCATACAGGACCACGTGCCAGAATGTCAAGATGAATGCCGGTTGTTCCCTTCATAAACTTCACATCCGCAAGTCGAATGACTGCTTTCAGTACAGCGGTAAAATCTCTCTTCATTTCAGGAGTTACATCACCAAGTACAATGGTTCTTGTAATATCTGTTGTTGCTCCTAAATATTGTGCACCTGAATCAAGCAGTAAAAATCCTTCCGGTTTCAGAACTGCACAATCTGACTCTTCCGGGTCATAATGTACAATGGCTCCATTGCTGCCATAAGCACAAATGGTATCGAAAGATATATCGAAGAAACCTTCATTCTTACTTCGAAGGTTATTAACATACATAGCAGCTTCGTATTCTGTAATCTTCTGTGTTTTAACTGCTTCTTTGATATACATGATAAAACGAATCATTGCTACCGCATCTAATTTATGATATTTTTTAGCAAGTTCTATTTCAGTCTCGTTTTTGATATATTTGGGAATGAAGTCGTCATCAGATACGGAAATAATGGTATTATTCTCATGAACAATTTCATATAAGTAGGAATTGATATTGTTTAAATCCATACAGATGGTTTGTTCATCTAAGTCCATAAGGAATTCGGTTATTTTATCATAGGGGCGCATCTGAATGCCATCGTCTGCAAGTGAAGTAATTACTTCATCCGGGCATACACCATCCTGGATAAAGAGAACTGCTTCATTCATTGAAATATAAAAATAAGAAAATGCAACAGGATTACAGGACACATCATTTCCCCTGATGTTATTAAGCCACATAATACAGCTTAATTCATCCAGCAAGTATCCATTTGCTTCTTTTGCATTTAGGATTTGTCGGATATGTGCCAATTTCTCTGTACGACTCTGTCCGCTTACCGATAAAGTTAGTTCGTATACCGGTTCATGAGACATGGTAGGACGATTCTTCCAAATAATCTTAAAAAGATCAAGATCTGTTCGAATTTCAGCAGCTGTTGATTTCTTAAGTTGTTTAAGAAATGTAGCGGATATTGTTTGTCCATCGCAGGCAATGGTTTGACCTTTGACTGCGTTTAACTTAAGATATTCCAGAATACTTACAGTGTCTTCAAGGCCATGCTTGTACATCTGAATCTCAGTTCCTTCGATTTCAGCCTGTGCCTGTACATAATATCGACCATCTACCCAAAGAATAACTTCTTCCGCAGATACACACATCCATCCGGCAGAACCGGTAAATCCGGATAAAAATTCTCTGGTTTTAAAATATCCGTCAATATACTCACTTTGATGGTAGTCGGAAGTAAATATCAAGTAGTAATCGATATTTTCTTTTGACATTTCATTTCTTAATGCACTGATTCTAAGTGCAGTTGTTTCACTTTTGTTCATAACGAAATTTCCTTAAATAGAATCTTTTAGTAATGCAACAGCTGCAGAGGTTCCGATTCGCTCACAGCCTTCTGCAAGAAAAGCATTTAAATCTTCAAGTGTACGAATGCCTCCGGCAGCTTTCATCTTAACGTTCGGGCCAATGTGCTTTTTGAAAAGTTTGATGTCATCAAGATTAGCGCCGGATGTTCCGAAGCCGGTGGATGTCTTGATAAAATCCGCGCCACCTTCCGTTACACATTTGCAAAGAGCAACCTTTTCATCATCGGTAAGATAACAGGTCTCGATGATTACTTTAAGAATTAAATTTCCGCATGCATCTTTCAGTGTTCTGATTTCTTCTGTTACTTTATCAAATTCATTATTCTTAACATCTGTAATGTTAACAACCATATCAATTTCACTTGCACCATCTGCAATGGCCTGCTTTGTTTCGGCTAATTTGCCTTCTGTTGTTGAATAGCCCAAAGGAAATCCAACTACAGTACAGATATTTAACGTAGGAAATTCCCGGTGAATTCTTTTGATGTAACAGGCAGGAACACAAACAGATGCGGTGTTGCAGTAAACAGCATCTTCACATAATGTTTTAATATCTTCCCATGTTGCATAAGCTTTTAATAAAGTGTGATCACAATGATTTAAAATTTCTTGATTGGTCATATACATACCTCCGATTTTAATACTGTTATTATATCACAAAAGATAGGGGAACACATAACATATCAAGGTAAATCACATCATTCTAGCACCACTGTTTATTCTATGGTAAAATAAATTTAGGGAGGTGATTTGGATGAATGAAAATGAGATTAAATTTCTGATCTGCGATGATTCTATTCTTGCAAGAAAAAGTCTTTCATCTGTATTAAATTCTTTAAATTACACGAATATTACTGAAGTATCAAATGGTGAGGACGCTGTTAATACGTATAAGCAGATCAATCCCGATATTGTACTTCTGGATATTGTGATGCCCATTAAGGATGGAATTACAGCTACAAAGGAAATTATTGCTTATGATCCTAATGCAACTGTAATTATGGTGTCATCAGTCGGAACCCAGACCAATTTACGGGAAGCTCTTAAGGCGGGAGCAACTGATTTCGTACAGAAACCAATTGAAAAGGATTTACTTGCTCAGATTTTACAGCATCATTTAAATTAGTTGGTTGGGGGTAATTATGAACTTTGATCAGACAATTGATAATTTACTTGTGAAGACCAATTATGCAAGTATTTCCCAGAGTATTTCTGAGTTCAATAAATCTTATATTCATAAACTGATTGAAGACATATTAATGCTAATTACGTCCGATATTATAATTGAAAATATTGAACTTGTTCATGAATACTATGCAAAAAGAGAACTCTCTCAGCTGATTACCGGTCTTCCATCCGCTTATTCTGCTGTTGATGCAGATGAAGCAACTTTGATTGAATTTGCGGAAGCATATTCCAAATTAGGAATTACAGAATATGATGTGTTGTGCAAAGAAGCAATTCTTGATTTCTTAAATGTTCACAATGGTTTGTTTATTGTAGATTTGTCCAAGAGTAATATCTGTGAACTGAATCTTTCAGTTCCGAAACAGAGTGATTCCTATCTCTGCACTTCTCCTGCTACCGGACATATTATCGTGATACCGGTAACCTTTACATTTGGAACAGTGAAGTTTCTTCTATGCGAATTATCAGAATAATACACAATAAAAAAGCTCCCTTAGGAGCTTTTTTATTGTGTATTTACATTCCTAAATGTGTTCTAACCGATTCAGGCATTTTGCTAATATCACATACATCCTTATGAAGTACTTCTGCACCTTTCAGTCCATTAACAGCATCGGGAATGGGTCGACCAGATAATTCATTGATTCTGTCTGCCATTTCGAAATCATTATCGGAATGAAATTCATGATCAATAGCCTTAAGTACGCTTGCACCGAACTTGTAAGGACTTGCTGTAGAAATAATCACACTCTTTACTGCTGAACCGGTTTCCTGTTTATAGGTTTTATCCGCAAATGCTGCAACACCGGTATGGGTGTCCATAACATAACCATACGAGTCATATGTTGAACGAATCGCTTCAGCAACCTGCTGTTCTGTTGCAAATGCACCATAGAAATCTTCCATTTTCTTCTTCATTTCAGAAGAAATTTCATATTTACCGGTAGACTTCAGGTCATTCATAAACTGAGAATTCTTCTGTGCATCTGATCCACAGGATAAATAGATTAATCTTTCGAGATTTGAAGAAATCAGAATATCCATGGAAGGTGATGTTGTCAGTATAAATTCACGATTTCTATCATAAATACCGGTTTTAAAGAAATCGAACAATACCTTATTGTCATTACTTGCACAAATGAGCTTGCCAACAGGGAGACCCATGTTCTTAGCAAAATATGCTGCAAGTATATTACCGAAATTTCCGGTCGGAACGACAAAATCGATTACTTCGCCCTCTGTG
>JAZLHG010000236.1:0-8372 GCA_045616705.1 Lachnospiraceae bacterium
GGGATTGTGGAATTCCTAAATGAACAGGGGTATGAGGCCTATTATTATCATTCCCTAAAGGGCATCGTGCTTGCATTAACTGCAGGTGTCTACATCTATGATAATTATTCCAAGGATATTAATTTCTGGCAGTCCGGTGGAGCCTTTATGCTCAATCTCTGGCATGGAACCGGTAACAAACAGATTAATCATAATAATATGCATGATGCGGTGAGACATCCGAAGAACGGATGGGAGAAGTGGAAGACCTGGCCAAGACGTTTATCCGATGAGAAGCCAAACGACTATATTCTCACAACTTCTGAAGAAATGAAGCCTCATTTTGCCAGTGCCTTTCAGGTGCCTTCCAATCATGTTCTTGTTGCCGGATATCCTAGAAATGACTTGCTGTTTGAAGAGAGCGAGAGTGGCATTCAGCCGGTTTATACCAAGAAGGAACAGGAACTGCTTAAGAAGATTAAGGCATATAAACAGGATGGGCTCAGAATCATCACATACATGCCCACCTTCAGGGCTTCAGAGAATTTGTTCTTCACAGTAATGGATCTGGAGAAATTTAATACGTTCCTATCGGAAGAGAACATCCTTCTTCTGGCCAAACTTCATGTGAAGTCCAAATTGAAGCCCCGGTTTGAAGCATTTGACTATTCCAATATTCTATCGGTGGATCCTAATATTGATACCTACACCTTCCTGAAGGAAGCAGAACTTCTGATTACGGATTATTCTTCGGTTTATACAGATTACATGCTGTTAAATCGACCGGTTATTGCATTTAACTATGACGAGCAGGAGTATGAACGTGATTCCAGGGAGTATACCATCAGTCAGGACGAATATATGCCGGAGCTTAAGGCCACCAACATGGAAGAACTTATGGAGAACTTACGGATTCTTAGGGACAGCGACCCCAGAGAGGAAGCAAGGCTTCGTTCCAGGCAGAGAATGTTTCAGAGCATCTCAGGGAACGGATCTCAGACAATTACGGATTGGCTCTTAGGTATGTTAAGATAATTCCCCGTTTTGGTCGATATATATACTAATAAATATCTTCTGGTTAGCACAATCAGGGATTAGGTTACATGGAGGTAAGAATATGAACGTTGCAATTATTATTGCCGGTGGTGCAGGTCGCAGAATGGGCCAGGATATTCCTAAGCAGTTTATCAGTATTTACGACAAGCCGGTATTGATTTACACCATAGAGAGTTTTCAGAATCATCCCCAGATTGATGCCATTGAGGTTGTATGTATCGATGGTTGGTGTGATGTGGTATGGGCATATGCCAAGCAGTTTAATATTACCAAGTTGAAATGGGTAGTAACAGCAGGCGATACCGCACAGGAATCCATTCGTAACGGTGTCTATAATCTGGAATCGGTTTGTTCGGAAGAAGACACGATTGTTATTCACGACGGTATCAGACCTCTTGTGGATGAGGGTGTCCTGACAGATGTCATTGTGAAGTGTACCCAGTATGGCAATGCGGTAACGTCTCTTCCTTACAATGAGCAGATTTTCTTGGTTGATGATGAGATTTCCACCGTGAAGTATATTCCCAGAGAGACATTAAGACGCGTATCTACACCTCAGGCATATAAGTATGGGAAGCTGAACTGGGCTTACCATGAGGCTTATGAGAAGGAAATCGGAATCTACGGAAGCTCTTATACCAATACTATGATGGTTGAACTTGGCGAGCGCCTTTATTTTGCCGCAGGCTCGGATAAGAATATTAAGCTTACGACCAAGGATGATCTGGAGATGTTTAAGGCTTATGTCAAAGCAGACAGAGATTCCTGGCTGAAATAGAAGGGAAGTTAAGACCATATGAAGGACTTACGGAACAACACACTGTATAGAGAGGATCTTGCTTATGTAGCAGGCCTGGATCTGCCTTGGGAACAACTGCAGGATAAGAGCATAATGATCTCCGGTGCTACGGGAATGATTGGCAGTTTCTTAATCGATGTGCTGATGTACTGCAACGAGAAACGGAATCTAAATTGCCATGTATATGCTCTTGGACGAAGCATGGAGAAAGCAGAGAAGAGATTTGGGGATTATATGAGCAGTCAGTGGCTGACCTTTATCCCTTGCGATATTAATATGCCCCTTGAGGCAGAAGAGCCTATGCAGGTTGATTATGTGGTTCATCTTGCAAGTAATACCCACCCTATGGCTTATTCATCAGATCCTATCGGAACCATTACTGCCAATGTATTTGGAACCTACAATTTGTTAGAATATGCATCGACTCACGGAACACGCCGTGTAGCCATTGCTTCTTCCAATGAGATTTATGGTGAGAACAGAGGAGATGCGGAACTGTTCACAGAGGATTATTGCGGCTATATTGACTGCAATACCATGAGAGCCGGCTATCCCGAGAGCAAGAGATGCGCAGAAGCGCTGTGTCAGGCCTATATTCGACAGAAGAATATGGATGTTGTGATTCCAAGACTGACCAGATCTTACGGACCTACATTGCTTGCATCCGATACCAAAGCGTTATCTCAGTTCTTACATAAGGCCCTTGTAGGAGAGGACATTGTGCTGAAGAGTGCCGGAACCCAGTATTTCTCCTATTGCTATACTGCGGATTCCGTTGCAGGACTTCTGTATGTATTGCTAAAAGGGGAAAAGGGTCAGGCTTATAATATTGCGGATTCATTATCAGATATACAGCTTAGGGATCTTGCGGCATGTATTGCTGAGAGTGTGGGCCGCAGGGTAGTCTTTGATCTGCCGGATGAAGCAGAGGCTGCAGGGTACAGCAAGGCGACCAAGGCCCGTCTTGATGGCAGCAGGCTGAAGGCACTTGGCTGGAATATGCAATATAGCATTGAAGATGGAGTAAAACGTACGCTTGAGATAATGGCGTCGATGCAATAAGGGGGATTTAGGAAGAATATGGTATCAGTACATAATTACAATTCTATTTTGTATGAGAATCTTGATCGTCTGATTGAGGAAGGCAAACTGACAGAAAAGCGAATTGTTCTGTTCGGTCTGAATTCATCATCCTATGCGACCAAGGATTATCTGGAGAAAAAGGGCCTAAGAGTCCATGCCTACATCGATAATAACGCCAAGAAGTTAATGGATATTGAGGAGTTTATCGATGACACTTTAAGACATCATTTATCAGCAGTAGATTATGAAGAGACAGACTTAAAGTTTGTACGTGCCTATAAGCCGGAAGCACTTCTAACCCCATTTATGGACAATGCGGTGATTCTGATTGCTTCCAAATATTATCCCAGCATGCTCCTGCAGTTAGAGAAAATGGGCTATCAGGAGAATGTTCACGTATTTAGAACAGTAGATTTCTATGGACTTGAGGAGATTCTTAAGAGAGAAACCGATATTGTCGGCAAGAGAGAACTGACAACGGAAGAGATTCGCGCGAAGCAGTTGGAACTTGTGGCCTATATGGTTGATGTCTGCGAGAGAAACGGCCTGAATTATTATATGACCGGCGGTACATTGCTTGGATCCGTTCGCCACAAAGGTTATATTCCTTGGGATGATGACATTGATCTGACCATTCCTATGCCGGACTACAAGAAGATGATCGACGTTATGCTTGCAGAGGATAAATATGAGGTTTATACCATGTATAACAATCCGGAGAACTGTAATGCATTCTATATGCGACTAATCGACCGTGATACCATTCGTAAGTCCTGGGGCTTCCCCTATCTTACCACCAGTGGCGTAGACATTGATATTTTCCCGTTAATCGGTATGCCGGACAATGCCAATGAGCGTCAGGCATTCTTCGACAGACTTCGAAGACTGGTAACCAGATATTCTCTCATCAGCGTTGAGACCGAAGAGGTTACGGAAGAGATTCGCAACAAGAAGAAGAGAATACGAGAAGAAGTGCTTGAGATGATTGAGAAGTACAACTTCTATGAGAGCGAGTACGGTGGCTACATCCTGTCCAAATATTGGGAGCGTGATATTATGCCTACCGCCATCTACGATGGCAAAATCGAGATGCCTTTTGAGGACAGAACCTTAATTGCACCTACCGGTTATAAGGAATATCTGGAGCGTATCTTTGGTGACTTCATGAAACTTCCGCCGGAAAAAGAACAATATGTAACACATAACTATAAAATCTATGAGCGATAGGTAAGAACATCTTACGAAGGAGGATACTATGAACAAAGGTTTAGCAGGATTTCTTGGATTTGCATTTGGAGCAGCAGGTGCTGCGGCAGGCGTTAGCTATCTTAAGGATAAGCAGATTCAGCAGAAGGGCGAGAAGGTAGATAAGTTCAAAGGCTATTACAATATGCTGAATCAGTGGCTGATTCTGAAGCAGCAGGGCAAGTCCCTTGAGAAATATTTCGACGATAACCAGTATAAGACCATTGCAATTTATGGCATGGGCGAGATGGGTAACCGTCTCTACGACGAACTGAAGGACAGCGGCGTTACCGTTAAGTATGCAGTAGATAAGAATGCAGCAACTACTTATTCCGAGCTGGATGTGGTAGATCCGGAAGAGGCAACCTTCGATCAGGTGGATTGTATTGTTGTAACTGCAACCTTTGCATTTGATGAAATCGAGGAGACCCTCAGTGAGAAAGTAGATTTCCCTGTAGTATCCCTTGAGGATGTGGTATACGAAAGTTAATGAACATGACAGACAAACCATTAATTACAGTTATTGTACCGGTGTACAATGTACAGACATATTTAGAGGAATGTGTTGAGAGTATACGCAACCAGACATACAGCAATCTGGACATTATTTTGGTTGATGATGGCTCCACTGATGGCAGTGGGGCTATTTGTGATTCGTATACCCAGAAGGATTCCCGCATTAGAGTTGTGCATAAGAAGAACGGTGGACTCAGTTCTGCCAGAAACGCCGGATTGGATGTGATGAACGGAGAGTTGGTATCATTTATTGATGGAGATGATTTAATCGCTCCGGGTTTATATGAGACAATCGTTCAGAAGTTTCAGGATAAGGACTATGATTTTGTAGCATTCGGATACTATTATTTCCGTGATAACGAACCGCTTAAACGCACTAGGTCCTGCGTGGTGAATAAAGATTTGGAATGTGATCGAAGAGAGACTTTTCGGCTGTGCCTGTATAAGAGTATTTCTTCCTGCACCAAGGTTTATCAGAGCAGACTGTTTCAGACGGCTCGATTTACAGAGGGCGTAATCAGTGAGGATGCCTATATTCTTCCGGCATTGATTCGGCAGGTACAAAAGTGCTTATTCTTGGGATATATGGGTTACTACTATCGTCAACGAGATGATTCTATAACCCATGCGGTTTATAAAGATGGTGATATCGGACTTGTGCTGAGCCATTACAGATTGTGCCGACTAGCTCGCAAGGGCGATACCAATATGACAAAAACAGCTGAGTACAGAATGGGAACCGTATATGTTATGTTGGCCAAAAAGTGGCAGAATAATTCCATATGGGACCTGTATAAGTATCGCCGAGATATGAGAAGAATTGTGTTCTGCTATCGGCAGGTGCTTACCGGAATTCAGCAGAATTCTCTGATTTCTTCCGACATGAACTCGAGAATTAGTTTGATGTGCAGGAATCTTCCTGCTTGGTTCTTAATTAATAAATATATGAAGGTAAAATAATGAATCTGATACCCAGCGATGAGCAAATTAGAGTCATAAGTGTAGACGTATTCGATACTCTGATTTTTCGTGGCCTGAATCAGCCTAAGGATTTATTCCTTAGTGTATATAGAAAGGCAGTCGAGGAAGGGCTACTATCCGAATATATACAATCCGGTGATTTCCAAAAGATTCGTATGGAGGCGGAACGCAAATTTTATCTGCAGGGGCTTTACCCGACACTTGAGCAAATCTATGAACAGTTTCCGCAGGGAATCTGTACGGATATTGACAGGATGATAGAACTTGAGCAGATCTGTGAGCAGGAGTATTGCTACCGTAATGATGAGATATATGAGCAATTGCAGGCTCTTTATAACGAAGGGAAGATACTTTATATTGTTTCGGATATGTATTTAACGAAACCGCGTATGGTATCACTGCTTCGTGCGTGCAATATTTCTACGGAAATATTTACGGATATTTTGATTTCCTGTGACTATGGAGTTGCGAAGTCTGACGGAGATTTATTCAAGGTCCTTCTTAAACAGTGTGGTTGCGAGTCTGAACAAATCTGCCATATAGGCGACAATTACAATTCCGATGTTAGATTGGCGATTCAGTGTGGAATTCGAGCGGTATATTACCCGGTTAAGGATTATGCAAATGAGTATCTTCAGGTAGAAAGGGTCTTGGAAGGTGATCTTGCTCCTGAACTTCAGTCTATACGTAAGCAGGTGGCAAGGGATATTGCTGTGTCGGATTTGTCGGAACATCAGAAACAAATGCAGACATACGGTGCAATGATTTTAGCACCTTTTTATGTATCCGCAACCGAATGGCTCTTAGATTTGCTGGAACAGGAGAACACTGCAAAGGTGTTCTTCCTAATGCGAGAAGGTGCCCTGTTTAAGAAATTATTTGATCAGGCACAGTTGTATCGAAGCAATACAATTATCTCGGAACTATTCTACTCTTCAAGAAATTCATTATTTCTCCCGGGACAAAATGAACTGACCGGAGAAGATGTGAAGAAACATCTGGAGGAATTTAAGAAAGAAATTGTTACCGTATTAGGATGCTATCAATTATTTGAAATAGAAGATTTGTATCCGGATGCATTGAGAGGATTCGAGACGGTAAGAATTCGCGATTTGTCAGAGACAGAATATACGAAATTTGTAGAATCTCTTACAGAAGAAGAGAACGTAAGATGCATTAATCGAAATATTATTTCCGTAAAGGATAACTGTATTAAGTATATTCAGAGCACCGGTTCGGATGCTCCGTCAGTTGCAGTTGTGGATTTAGGATACAAGGGATCAGCACAGACGCTGCTTGATCGATTAAGCAAGCATCAGCATCTTAACGTTTTGTATTTAGGTAAGTCCGGATGTATTGATCGTATGCAGGACGGACATAAATTTGTTGGATATTATTCCACCTGTGGTCAGGGGGAACAGTATCTTAATCAGGTGCTTAATGCAGGTGCTCCCTTTGAGGCAATTCTAATGCGTGGAGATGGATGTACGGTATCCTACGATTGTGAGGGTAAGCCAATACAAACTCCGGTTAAGAATATTCCGAGAGAGCAGTTTGAAGATATGTCTCAGATTCATGAGGGTATGCTTCGATATCAGAAGATTTTTCTTGAGGTAAGCCATCGGAATGAAGTTGTTAGAAATGTTACGAAACGGCCGGAGGATTTGTTCCGAATTCTTGGCAGAAGTTTTCTGTATCCCTGTATGTCAGAGGTGAAACTTTTAGCACCGATATTAAACGAAGAAAATTTCGGCACAGAAGTTGCAAGAGATGTGTATATTGCAGCGATAGAAAATGAAGCAGAATTGCCGAAGACGCGCAAAGATGGGAAACGCTATTGGAAAATGGGAGTACTTGCCTATAGCAATCCGCTGTATTACATAAAGAGCCGATATATTCTGAACAATCAGCTTGACGAAATTCCGTTAATTGATGTGGTAGCAGAGCATAGCGATTTAAAGAGAGTTGTAATCGTTGGGGCGGGCCTTGCAGGCGAGCGTATGTTGACATACTGCCTTGCGGCAGGGATAGAAGTTGAATGTTTTATGGATAATGACGTACGTAAGCAGGGCGGCATGGTGTTGGGATATCCCGTCAGAACGCCCGGAGATCCGATTGACCATGTGGATGCCTTTTTAGTGGCATCCATCAAATACAAACAGAAATTATCAGAGCAGTTCCGAAATCTCTATGGAAAGGATGTATTCTAAAATGCAGGAATGCCCTCTTGTATCTATAGTAATTGTTACCTATAACTCAGCGGATACTTTGGTTGAGACACTGGATTCGGTTTATGAGCAGACCTATCCCAATATAGAACTTATTATTTCGGATGATGGTTCTAAGGACGATACGTTGGCAGTTGCCAAGTCATGGCTTACAGCTCATAGAAAGCGTTTTGTGAATATAAAGGTTCTGAAAGCACATAAGAATCATGGTGTAGTCAGAAATTGTAATATCGGAATCTACCAGGCATCCGGCAAGTATGTCCAGGAATTTTCAGGCGATGATTTATTCCGTTCTGAAGCAATTGAGAAGAAGGTGGCTTTTGCAGAGGAAAAAGGACTGGATACCGTATTTGTCAAAACAAAACCCTTCGGGACCAACAGCAAAAAAGTCAAGGATATGACCAAGAGGTGTGAGGTTGGATACAAAATTATCAGCCAAGGGCACAAGGCACAGAAAGAAGCCATTATTCACGATAATTTCCTTG
>JAZLHG010000237.1:0-2324 GCA_045616705.1 Lachnospiraceae bacterium
TGCAGGACACTTCTTATCCACAACGTGAGCAATATACTCATCTCTGAAGTATTTCATTGTACTGAGTACCGGTGAAGGAGCAGATTTACCGAGACCACAAAGTGCTGTCTTGGATACCATTTCTGCCAATTCTTCCAGCAGTTCAAGATGCTCCATTGTTCCTCTTCCTTCAACAATATCCGTAAGAAGTTCCAGCATTCTCTTGGTACCTTCACGACAGGGAACACACTTACCGCATGATTCGTTCTGGGTAAAGTTCATGAAGAATCTTGCCACTTCTACCATACAGGACTTGTCATTCATTACAACAAGACCACCGGAACCAATCATGGCGCCGACCTTTTTCAGGGAGTCGAAATCCAAGTGAATATTCAGATGATCCTCATCAGAATTTAAGCATAAGCATCCGCCTGAAGGTCCACCAATCTGAACTGCTTTAAACTCACCACCCTTGACACCGCCACCGATATCAAAGATAACTTCCTTCAAAGTAGTACCCATAGGAACCTCAATCAATCCGGTATTGGCAACATTACCGGTAAGGGCAAATGCCTTGGTTCCATGGCTGTTCTCCGGACCAAACTCGCAATACCAGTCTGCTCCGTTCAAAATAATAGGCGGTACGTTACAGAAGGTCTCAACATTATTTAATACGGTAGGCTTCTCAAACAGTCCCTTTTCAACTGTTCTGGGGGGCTTAACACGAGGCATACCGCGATGTCCTTCAATAGATGCAGTCAAAGCAGAGCCTTCACCACATACAAATGCGCCGGCGCCCTGGGCAATTGACAGTTCGAAGTCAAATCCGGATCCCATAATATTCCTACCAAGAAGACCTCTCTTAGTTGCCTTATCAATTGCAATAGTTAATCTCTCTACCGCAAGAGGATACTCTGCACGAACATAGATATATCCGTAATGTGCGCCTGTAGCAATACCGGCAATAATCATACCTTCGATTACTCTATGGGGATCACCTTCCATCATGGAACGATCCATAAATGCACCCGGATCGCCTTCGTCACCGTTACATACGATGTACTTGGTCTCCTCTTTCTGAGCAAGAACCTGGGCCCATTTCTTACCGGTAGGGAATCCTCCGCCTCCACGTCCACGAAGGGTGGATTTCGTGATTTCATCTACGATATCCTGCGGTGTCATATCAAACAGAGCCTTAGCTACAGCCTGATATCCGCCGGCAGCAATATATTCGGAAATTGACTCTGCATTAATCTGTCCGCAATGTTCCAGTGCCAATCTGGTCTGTTTCTTATAAAAAGGAATCTCAGACTGCTGTCTATAAATATTCCCCTCTTCATCCTTATATACCAAACGATCTATGCACTCATCGTGAAGAATACTTTTCTCAATAATCTCCTCACAGTCCTCTACCTTCACTTTAAGATATAACCAACCGAAAGGCTCAATTCTAAGCAGGGGACCTTTCTCACAGAAGCCATGGCATCCACTCTTCTTAATACCAACGGTATCATGAGGTTCCTCTTCCAGCATAATGGAACAAGGAATATTTCTCTCTTCACAGATTTCCTGCAATCGCTTATGAATCTCCAATGCACCGCCTGCCACACAGCCGGTTCCACAGCAAATCAAAATCTGTTTAGACTGAGAAGCAAGTGACTTACCAAAACGCTCACGAAGGTTGTCAAGATCAACTCTGGATGTAACTCTACTAGCCATTTACTTGCCCTCCTTCTCACGAATCTCATGAATAATTTCACGAACCTTATCAGGTGTCATTGCAGGATGAACTACATCATTTACGGTACATACCGGTGCAAGACCACATGCACCAAGACAAGATACGGTCTCTACGGTAAACAGATTATCTGCAGAGGTTTTCTTACTGGATGTAACCTGAAGTTCATCTCTAAACGCCTCAAGAATAGGGATAGAACGTCTAACGTGACAAGCTGTTCCATCACAAACCTTAATGACATATTTGCCCTTGGGCTCCAGTGAGAAATTCTCATAAAACGTAGCAACACCAAATATCTCAGCTTCACTGATTCCGATGTCCTTAGAAATATAAGTTAATGTATCTTCAGGAAGGTATCTGTACTCTTTTTGTACATCCTGCATGATTGCAATAACTTTAGAGGCGCTATGGCCATGACTCTCTAGAATGGAGTCAAGCATTGTAATTTCCTTTTCAGAAAGCATATAATCCTCCAATCGCTTTGTTAATCACAAAGTTCGGTTTATTTCAATTCGAAGTTCATCAAATCGACAAGTTTTGTTAATTAAATAACTTACTTGATAAATTTATAACCGACTTGTTAAAATAATAACATAGTAAATTCTGT
>JAZLHG010000238.1:0-5253 GCA_045616705.1 Lachnospiraceae bacterium
TTTTATTTGTGGCAGTATTCCACATGGAAGTAATCGGTGCTGCACTTGCTACGGTAATCGGTCAGGCTGTCAGCTTTATTTTTGCAATGTTCTATTTCTATAAGCATAAAGATAGTTTTGGATTCGATTTCAAGCCTGGTAGTTTCATCCCTACAGCGAATGTGGTGAAGAAATTGTCAGCCCTTGGTATTCCAATGGCTATTCAGTCAGCAGCCATTACCATTTCTATGACGGTTGTAGCTGCGTGGGTTAATTCTTTTGGCGTAATTGCATCGGCGTGTGCAGGTGTTCTGAATAAGCTGAATATGATGGTAGGCATTCTCTCTATGTCCCTTACAACGGCTGCAGGTTCTATGGTGGGCCAGAATCTGGGGGCTAAGAAATACGAAAGAGTACCGAAGATTCTGCTATGGGCATCAGGCTGTACCTTAGCGGTAATCTCCGTTTATGTTGTAGCTCTTGTGATGTTTCCGGAGACGATGGTCAGCATGTTTACTACGGATGCGGCTATTCTTGCCAGTGCATCCATGATTATTTTGCCCAGTGTGGTGAATTCCTTCGGTGCGGTAACCAGAACCTTTGCTTTTGCGATAATTAACGGATCCGGTAACTCCAAGCTCAATCTCCTTGTGGCCATTATTGATGGCATGATTGCAAGAATTTTGCTGGCCTTTATCCTTGGATGGGTAAGAGGTATGGGCCCTCAGGGATTCTGGATGGGTGATGCACTTGCAGGATTTATGCCGTTTATCATCGGTGGCTGTTACTATTTATCAAGAAAATGGGAAGTATAGAAGTCTGCAACAGGAACGGATTCTTAGTGGACAACAAAACAACTGGAACGATATAATAGGAATATAACCGACCATATAAATGAGGAAAATATGAGATTAGATAAATATTTGAAGGTATCAAGAATTATCAAACGTCGTACTGTAGCCAATGAGGCCTGCGATGCCGGCAGAGTTTGTGTAAATGGTAAGATTGCCAAGGCTTCTGTTGATGTGAAGGTTGGCGATATTATTGAGGTTACTTTCGGTACCAAGCCGGTGAAGATTGAGGTTCTGTCTGTGCAGGAGACCGTTCGCAAGGAAGAAGCAGCAGAGATGTATCGCAATCTCTAATACTTGACGTGACACACAATTAACAGTATAATATTATGTAAACGAGCAATCGAGCGTTAATAAGGGGCTTATATAATAGAGGGAGATTATATATGGCTAGAAGAAGGGTGGCATTTCGTAAGAAACGCCAGAATAAATTGGGAATGATTCTCGTTAGCTTTGTTGTATTTATGCTTCTTGCGGTAATTATGGTTAAGAGCGTAGGACTCTGGGAGAAACGCGCTGATTACCAGACTCGTAAGGAACAATTGGAACAACAGATTGCTGATGAGGAGAAGCGTACAGAGGATCTGGAGGCATACGAGAAGTATACTAAGACTACGAAGTACGTCGAAGAGGTGGCCAAGGACAAGTTGGGCCTGGTATATTCGGACGAGATTATTTTTGAGTCGGAAGATGGAAATTAGCAATTCACTTAAGACCCGAGTATATGAATACATCAAGTCGGGCAGACTGTTAAATGAATATGACACCGTGCAAATCGGTGTATCGGGAGGGGCAGATTCTGTTTGCCTCCTCTTTTTGTTATTGGAATTATCACAGAAACTGCAGATTCAGGTAGAGGCGATGCATGTCCATCATGGAATCAGAGGCGGACGTGCCGATTCGGATGAGGAATTTGTCAGGCTACTCTGCAAGAAACTGAATGTTCCGCTGACTGTTCGCCACGTGGACGCCCCTGCTTACGCAGTGGAAAATAGCCTGTCTCTTGAAGAGGCGGCCAGAATCCTTAGATACGAGGCATTGTGCGAAAATCAGGAGACTAAAATTGCAGTTGCCCATCACCGAAACGATCAGGCAGAAACTGTATTGTTTCAGCTGCTTAGAGGCAGTGGAATCAGGGGACTGGGAGGGATGCGCCCTAAGCGTGACCGCATTATTCGTCCCTTGCTATGCTTATCCAGAGAAGAGATTCTTAGTTACCTGTCGGAAAATAATATAGACTACATTACGGATGAGACCAATGAAGACAATACTTACTCTCGTAATCAGATTCGGAATGAAGTCCTGCCGAAGTTAACAAGTATTCAACCACAGGCTATAAAACATATTGCAGCCGTTGCAGATGATTTGCAGCAAGTGGATGCTTATTTGAGAGGGCGAGCCGAAACAGAATGCGGAGCGGGAATTCATCAGACCGAAAGAGGCGTAGAGATAGAAATCGCCCCCTTTCTTGGCGCAGATTTCATTATTCGAAGGACTGCAATTGCTCTGGTACTGGAGAGTCTGGTTCCGGGACGGAGGGACCTTCAGAGAAGTCATATTGTACAGATTGCCGAGCTTGCTGAGAAAGAATCAGGAAGAGAAATCAGTTTACCCTATGGAATGAGGGCACGAAGAGAAGGGGATAGACTGGTGATTGAACGTGAGCCTGAAAAGGCAAAGGAGCCAATGAAACCCGTGGCAATAGAAGCTGGAGAGTCATACAGTCTTCAGAATGGGAATGTCCTTGCAACACGGTTGATACCGGTGGACAAGAACCTTCAAATTCCCCGAGATACCTATACGAAATGGTTCGATTATGGTAAAATCAAATCTAGCTTGCAACTCAGAAACCGTAAGAGTGGGGACTATCTGTGTATTGATGTGCAGATGCACCACAAGAAGCTACAGGATTATCTGGTGAATCGTAAGATCCCTGCAAGCCGTAGGGATGAATACTTGTTACTGGCTGATGGAGATCATATTCTGTGGATCATCGGTGAGAGAATTAGTGAGTATTATAAAGTTTCGGAAGAAACAGAATATATTTTAGAAGTTAAATATCAGGAGGCAGCTTATGAGCGAAACAATTAAAGTATTACTTGATGAGGCTACAGTTGATCAGAGAATTCAGGAACTGGGCGACAAGATCAGTGAAGATTACGCAGGTAAGGAAGTACATTTAATCTGTGTATTAAAGGGTGGCGTATTCTTTATGTGTGAACTTGCTAAGAGAATTAAAGTACCTGTAACGATGGACTTCATGTCTGTATCCAGTTACGGCAATGATACCAAGAGCAGCGGTGTTGTTAAGATTGTGAAGGATCTCGACCAGTCCATTAAGGATAAGCATGTTCTTGTAATTGAGGATATTGTTGACTCCGGTAATACCTTAAGCTACCTGCTTAATAATTTAAATGAGAGAGGCCCCGCATCTCTTGCTCTTTGCACACTTCTTGATAAGCCCGAGAGAAGAAGAGTTGAGGTTGATGTAGATTATACCGGATTCCAGATCCCTGATGAGTTCGTTGTAGGCTATGGCCTTGATTATGCACAGAAATACAGAAATCTTCCTTACATTGGAGTAGTTGAATTAGAGGAGAATTAATTAGTGGAGAATAATAGCAGACCCGGAAGAGGATTGGGTCTTTATCTGGTTATTGCCCTGTTAATGGGTATGACCATATTAATGTATGCGCGTTCCATGAACGCTGCAGGTAATTATATTACCTATTCAGAGTTGGTGAAATATCTGGATGACGGTGAGGTAATGTCTGTTCGTATCAGTCAGAATGCAGAAGTGCCTACCGGCGTTGTAGAGGCCAAGTTCCGTTCCGGCGGAACCGGCTATGTGAATGTTACCGATGTCAATGAAGTAGAGAGGATGTTGCAGGACAAATTCCCGCAGTATACAGTCTCTGATGTGAAACGGGAGAGTTGGTTTATGACCAATCTTCTGCCGGTGCTAATCGGTGTTGTTCTGGTCTTCTTCATGTTTATTTTCATCAATAATCAGGCTGCCGGCGGCGGTAATAATAAGATGATGAATTTCGGCAAGAGCCGTGCCAAGATGTCCACAGATGACAACAAGGTTCGATTCGCAGATGTGGCCGGACTGAAGGAAGAGAAGGAAGACTTAGAGGAGATTGTTGACTTCTTAAAATCTCCCCAGAAATATACCAAGTTGGGTGCCAGAATTCCTAAGGGTGTTATTCTGGTGGGCCCTGCCGGAACCGGTAAAACATTACTGGCTAAGGCGGTTGCAGGAGAGGCCGGAGTGCCTTTCTTCAGCATTTCCGGTTCGGATTTCGTAGAGATGTTTGTCGGTGTCGGCGCATCCCGTGTAAGAGATTTATTTGCTGGTGCGAAGAAGAATGCTCCTTGTATTGTGTTTATCGATGAGATTGATGCGGTAGCAAGACGTCGTGGGACCGGTATGGGCGGTGGCCATGATGAGAGAGAGCAGACCCTGAATCAGCTTCTGGTTGAAATGGATGGTTTTGGAGTCAATGAAGGCATTATTGTAATGGCGGCAACAAACCGTGTTGATATCCTGGACCCTGCGATTCTTAGACCCGGTCGTTTCGACCGTAAAGTAGCGGTTGGCACACCTGATGTGAAGGGCAGAAGAGAAATTCTGAATGTTCACTCCCGCAAGAAGCCGATTGGTGATGATGTGGATTTAGACCAGATTGCACATACAACAGCAGGGCTTACCGGTGCAGATCTTGAGAATCTGATGAATGAAGCAGCCATTAATGCTGCTAAAGATAATCGAGCTTACATTAACCAGGATGATATTCGCAGAGCGTTTATTAAGGTTGGTGTGGGTGCTGAGAAGAGAAGTAAAGTCATTACCGATAAGGATAAGAAAATAACCGCTTATCATGAGGCAGGCCATGCGATTCTGTTCCATGTATTGGAAGGTGTTGGCCCTGTATATATGATTTCTATTATTCCTACCGGCCCGGGTGCCCTGGGCTACACCATGCCCCTTCCTGAGAAGGATGATGTGCATGTAACCAGAGGCGAGATGCTCAATACCATTATGGTTAGCCTTGGTGGTCGTATTGCAGAGCAGCTTGCCTGTGATGATATTACCGGTGGTGCATCTCAGGATATTAAACAGGCTACAAGTGTTGCCAGAAATATGGTAACGAAGTATGGCATGAGCAGTTCACTGGGTATGATCAGTTATGCGGATGATGACGATGAAGTATTTATCGGTCGTGATCTTGCGCATACGAAGAATATCAGTGAGAGAACAGCTGCATCTATTGATGATGAAGTTCGAAGCATTGTTGCTGAGTGCTATGACAAGGCGAAGACAATTATTGAAGAACATCGCGATGTCCTGGATCGTTGTGCAGCGCTTCTGATTGAAAAAGAGAAGATTACAAGAGAAGAATTCGAGGCACTGTTTGTG
>JAZLHG010000239.1:0-2811 GCA_045616705.1 Lachnospiraceae bacterium
TGTGCTGTCCATCCCGAATAATATTGTCATCCCCATAGAGCACAATATAGTTCTCTCCGTATGGATAACCATGTTCCTCAATACTGGCCATCATGGCATTTAGTCGTTCCGCGCTGGTCTGGCCGATATGATGAGAAGGTCTTGGAATATCATTCTCCTTACTGTCATTCTGAAGAGCACGTACACCCCGGCTCTGAGATAGTGGCTTAATGCCTCTTCTTCCCGGCGCATACAAATCTTCCAAATACACCTGATCCATCTTCACTGCCTTAAGCTTCAACAGTTTATCTGCCAACATCACTTCCAGATAAACCGGATCGATGTGACAGCAGTCGAAACCTTCCACATCAATCATTTCGTTGATGGCAACAGACAGGTCCTTACAGATCTGATCGAATTCCGCAACGCCCAAATCCACTCTAATATTATCAATGTGCAGATGTACGGCTTCGCCAAAATTGTCATCCATCCACACTCTGCTTCTCCCAATTGTCTTCTGTTGTAATTTAATCACAGCAGGATTACTCATACTCTCTTATCCTTTGTTCTTGTTCCATATTCCGTGTTCCGGCTTGACGTACTTAATAGTCAGAGAAACCGTAATACGCCGGGATAATCTCTGTAAGCATATTCTCTGCAAGAAGTCTCTGCAGTTCATCCGTAAATCCGAAAAATACCGTCCTCAGAAGTTCGCCGGCCTTCTCAGACTGAAGCAGTTCCTTGTGCGTGCGGAAGAGTTCCTCATCAGCAGTAGAAAACGCCTCTCTGTCAAACACTGCCAGACAAATTCTATAGATACAGTAACTTAAATCATCAATACGCTTCACCTGGTCGGAACAGTCCTCTGCAAATACATGGGTCTGAATCAATCGGTCCACCGGAATATAGGACTTGGGTGTCAGACTGGCACAGGGTAATTTGAATACAAACTCATAATAGAAACCGTCCTTCACATAAAGTTCAAAAGGCCGCATCTGGTATAAGAAATGGTACCCTAAATTCTCTGAGTAAGGATGTACCGTTTTCTGAATTTCTAAGGTTTTCATAGCCTTTCGATATTTAGAATAACAATCGTCATTAATCAGAATTGTAGCAAATCCTCTACGAACCTCTAACAGTCTGTAATCAACTGACTTGTCCGTTAATGCGGCTGCCAGCTCGTTAGCCTTCTTATAATCATCCTCGGTGGGTACAGGAAGTTCCACCAGTTCCCTTACCGCCTTCTCGATTCGAGTTGTCTTGTAGTACTTCATTTCCTCTCTTGCGCGAAGAACAGAGGAAGCCAGTTTCATAAACTGCTTCTCCTTCAGCAAATAGCGGAAATGCTTGTTCTGTATATGAATTAATCTGCCTTCATTCTTCAGGTATCCCTCATTCAGTTCTACCATGAACTTCCCGGAGCCCACTGTAATCTCCTGAAGATCTTTGATTTTCTCGCCCATAGAAATCTCCCGGTTTGTCTTAACCTACATTATCTACCCAGAATCTTGTGAATCAGTCTGCGTAGTTTCTTCTTCGGATTCTTCTCCATTAAGTCCTTACTTACCTTGGATACAAAAAAAGCAGTGGACGGGGATTCCGGATAAGTATACCGGTAACCACCGGCTCTCATATAGCCCTCCAGCTGCTCAAGTAATGAATTCCCTTTCGTAAGGCCAAGCTGATCTGCAAATTTCTTAAGTCTCTCCTGATAATCGGGGGCAATCTGTTTCTTCTGAATCAGCACATGATAGAGAAGCGAGAAGTAATAATCCTCATCCTGCGGCACATAGAAACCATCCTCTCTGAGAACACGTCCTGCAAGAATCTTCTCTTCCCAGGAAGCATCCAGATATCCGTCTCCCACTTCACGCAGGTCAATATCCACGTCTTTGCCGGCGATTCGGGCTCTTCTGTGAATCAAATCACCTTCCCTGCCTCTGCTTAACGTATCAATTGTCTGAAGTAATGCTTCTCTGCTTGTGCAAAGCAAATCAATATCCGGATGCTCAAGTGCAGTGAAGTCCGATACAAATGTCTCGAAGTTTCGAAGCACCACATAAGGGCACCCTGTATTCAATTGCTCAAACAGATCACTTAGGGAATGATATTCAGTCATTTTTCATTCCTTTTCTAAATCCACAGAAATCCTTTAAGGCCTTTCTGCCAATCTTAATAATCTTACCGATGTTAATCGAATTAACGCCACCCTGTCTGGGCTTAAAGCTAATGGTCTTGAAACAGGTTCTCTCCCGATATCTGACCATGAACGTCGTAATCATAATATTGGGAATATTGTAATCTTCCGGCAGGCGGTCAAGGTATTTAGCCAGGGTGCTTACCCGCATCAAACGGAACGGTGCATTAGCGTCCGGTACCTTCACCCCAAAAAACATACGAACCAACATACATACAACCTTCTCTACAAAGGCTCTGGACTTGCCATCACCTCTTACGGTTCTGTTGCCGAAGATTCCATCATAGAGATTTCTCTCATCCCAGAATGCGTTGAACTCGGCGGGGTCTGTCTGTCCGTCCGAGTCTGTCTGGAATACGTAGTCAATCTCATCCTGAACAGCCTTCTTATACATAGCAATCAGCTTGGGGCCATGCTGCTTGTCACAGTCAGTCAGAATCTCAAGCTGAGGATATTCCTGTTGTAAATTCTCAAGTATTGCGTGGGTGGAATCGCTGCTACCACTGTCGGCAACAACCAGTCTGGACTTCTCATCCTTCCCAAGAAGCACCGGGTACCACTGCTTCACTACCGCTGCAATATTGGCCTCCTCATTATAGGCCGGCATTACAATATAAATACTATCCAAATCCTTA
>JAZLHG010000240.1:0-7075 GCA_045616705.1 Lachnospiraceae bacterium
ACGGTAACACCACCCACATTACGGTCAAGATCCCAGGGAATACCAATACCGATATGTGTGTTCAGTCGAAGCGGCTGATACTGAGTCAGAACACCGACGGTATCAATGCCGGAATTGATGCAGTTGCTCAGAGGAAAGTCGATAATACGATACTTGCCACCAAAAGAAACTGCAGGCTTAGCGACTGAGGATGTGAGTACGCCAAGACGTGATCCCTGACCGCCTGCCAATAACATTGCAATCATTTCTTTTTTGATCATTTTGAACTCCTTACCCCAAAAATATATATGCAAAGTATACCATGAATCGTAGGCTAAGTATATATATTTAGTAGAATTTTACCAATAATTTACATGAATGGTTACAGAAATTCGTCAAAAAGGATATGGGTTGTATTTTTGTGGGGTTTAGTCTATTCTAATAGGAGATATTTACTCCATTGAGAAAAGGACACAGACATGTATCAGATAGACTTTAAGCAACCTATTCACGTTCACTTTATCGGAATCGGTGGAATTAGTATGAGCGGTTTGGCAGAGATTCTGTTAAAGGAAGGTTTTACCGTATCAGGATCCGACCGCTCGGAGACTGAACTGACAGCACATCTTAAGACCAAGGGTGCTGTAATCTCTTATCCCCAGAGTGAAGCGAATATTACAGATGGAATTGACCTGATTGTATATACAGCAGCAGTAAAAAGGGATAACCCGGAACTGTTAGAAGCAGTGAGTAGAGGAATTCCCACTCTAACAAGAGCGGAACTGCTTGGACAGCTTATGACAAATTATGAGATGCCGATTGCGGTATCCGGAACCCATGGTAAGACCACAACAACTTCCATGTTGTCCATGATCCTTACGGAAGCTGATTTTGACCCCACTGTATCGGTGGGAGGTATCCTGAAGGAAATCGGCGGTAATATTCGAATCGGCGAATCAGGATACTTTATTACGGAAGCTTGTGAGTATACCAATAGTTTCCTAAGCTTTTTCCCCAAGGTAGGTGTCATCTTAAATATAGAAGCAGACCATTTGGACTTCTTCAAGGATTTAAATGATATCTATGATTCGTTCCATAAATTTGCAGAACTGCTGGGAGAGGATGGCGTATTAGTTATTAACGGCGACATTCCTAATGTTGGGAAGATTGTTGACGGTCTGAAGTGTAAGGTCATTACCTTTGGTAAAGAAGCAGAGCATGTAGATTATAGAGCGAAGGACGTAACATTTGACAGCATGGGATTTGCAACCTTTACAACAGAGTATGAGGGTTGCGAAGAGACCTTCCGTCTTCAGATTCCGGGAAGACACAATGTTATGAATGCCCTTGCAGCAATTGCCGTTGCAGGTATTGTGGGAATCGATGCAGAACATATTCGTGCAGGACTTTTATCTTACGGCGGAACCGACAGACGATTCCAGTTAAAGGGTAAGCTTGGCGGTATCACCATCGTTGATGACTATGCACATCATCCAACCGAGATTAAGGCCACACTGGATACGGCAAGACTCTATCCCTGTGACAGAGTGGTCTGTGTATTCCAGCCTCATACCTATACCAGAACCAAGGCGTTGTTCCATCAGTTTACAGATGCATTAAGCAATGCGGATGTGGTTATTCTTGCAGACATTTATGCTGCGAGAGAAAAGGATACCTTAGGAATTTCATCTAAGGACCTGATGGGTGAGATTGAAGAGAAGGGTACAGAGTGTCATTACTTCTCATCATTTGATGAAATTGAAAATTATTTATTAGAAAATTCTATTCACGGTGACCTGTTGATAACTATGGGGGCCGGAGATATCGTAAAAGTGGGCGAACACCTGCTTGGACAATAAGTTATCCACATAATCCACAACTTTTTTGCGCAAGGTCGCGTAAAGGGGCTGTGGATTTTTATATTGACATAAAAGAGGGGATTTGGACCGGTCAAAAGGTCAAACCCCGAAAAATGAATGGTGACATAAAAATACCGATCAATTTATACACATTATCCACATTTTCCACAAGGCTGAAACCCATTGATTTTCGGGCTTTTTTGGGTAAGATTAAAGATTGATTTTTGTATGCCTTGTGCTATAATTCACCTTGCTTAATTATGAAATTGTAGGTGACAGAATGAACCAGGTTACACTTTATGGTGATTGTGTAAGCGGGGCGACTGTGGTGTCTAACCGTTTTATTGATTTATATATGGGGAATGCTAACGATGCGCAGATTAAGATTTATCTGTATCTGCTTCGCTGTATTGGTGGAAGTATGCCTGTCTCTATTGGGACAATTGCGGACTTCTTCAATTATACAGAGAAGGATGTACTGCGTGCACTGAAGTACTGGGAGAAGCAGAGCCTGTTAAAGCTTAGCTTCAGCGATCAGAAACAGTTGTCAGGCATCCGCCTGCTTCCTATTTCGGCAGAAGCGCCTGAAGAGGTGGTGCTTGAACCGGTTCAACAACCTATCATGGAGACGAAAGTGTTTAAATTACCTGCGAAACCTAATTATTCATCCCAGAAATTGCTTGAGTTTAAGAATAAGCCCGAGATTTCCCAGTTCCTGTTTGTGGCAGAGCAGTACATGAACAAGACTTTAAACAGCAACGAAGTGGCTTCTTTCTTGTATATGTATGAGCAGTTGGGATTTGATACCAATCTGCTTGAGTATCTGGTAGAACATTGTGTTACCAATAAGAAGAAAAGTATTCATTATATAGAAACGGTTGCCAATTCCTGGGCGGCAAACGGAATCAGATATGTGGATGAGGCCAGAGAATATACGGCCAACGCTCCTGCCGAGATTTATGAGGTATTTAAGGCTTTTGGAATTAAAGCCAACAGAACGCCTCTTGAGCCGGAGCTAATGTATGTTCGCAGATGGCAATCTTATGGATTCTCCATGGATGTGATTCTGGAAGCCTGCACCAGAACCGTTATGAGCATTCATAATCCCAGCTTCGAGTATGCGGATAAGATTCTGGCCAACTGGAATCTGGAGAATGTGAAGTCCCTTGCGGATGTTGAGAGACTGGATGAGAAACGGAAGAAGACTATGCCTTCCCCCAAGGAACAGCCTGTTAAGCAGGACAAGCCTCAGGCAGCAGGCGGCAACAAGTTTAATAATTTCCGGCAGAGAACATACGACTTTGCGGAGCTTGAAAAAGAAGCATTTTATTAAATCGGATTCCATTAAGGAGTAGAAATGGCAATCAGTAATGCGAAGTATGACGCGATTATGCGTACATATGAGGAGACAAGACTGCGTAATCTTCATATTGCGCAGGAACATAAGGATGAAGTATACGATCTGATACCTGAAATGCATCAGATCGATATGGATATTGCAAATACCAGTGTGGAACAAGGGAAGAAATTAATCCTTCGGGATGATGAGGGAGCGCAGGCGCTTAAGGAGCATAAGATTACTCTAATTCAGCGCAAACAGGCACTCCTTGAAGAGTTCGGATTCCCGGAAGATTACCTTGCTCCTATCTGGTCATGCCCTGTCTGCAAGGATACCGGATATGTAGAGGGTAAGAAGTGTAAATGTCTTACGCAGGCGATTAATCGGGTGCTCTATGAGCAGTCGAATCTTGACCATGTTCTGGCAGAAGAAAATTTTGACAACCTATCCTACGAATACTATAATGATTCTGACATGGAAGAAATGCGTCGAATCATTGGTGTATGCAAGGATTTTGCGGACCGTTTCGATGAGGAATATACCAATCTTCTGCTGTGTGGAGATGTGGGAGTGGGCAAGACTTATCTTACCAATTGTATTGCCTCTCAGCTTCTTGAGACGGGTCATTCCGTCATCTATTTTACAGCGTTTCAGCTGTTTGATATGTTGGCGAAATATACCTTCCGGTCCTATGACGCGGATGAGGTAGTTCGCTCTGTGCAGGAAGATATTTTCACCTGCGATTTGCTGGTTATCGATGATTTGGGTACTGAGATGACCAATTCTTTTGTATCCGGTCAGCTGTTCCGTATTGTTAACGAACGCCATCTCCGTAAGAAGTCTACTTTGATTTCTACGAATTTATCGCTGGAAGATTTAATCGAGAAATATTCTGAACGTACTTTTTCCAGGATTTTCGGATTCTACAAGAAGCTTCGCTTCGTAAATGATGATATCCGTGTGAAGAAGTCTCGTGCAGTTCATAAATAAAGTCTGATTGTTCTTAGGACAAGTCGGGCGTCTAATAAGAAAGTGAGGTACAACATGCCATCTCGCGAAGAGAAGAGAAACTTGGAGACAATCCCCGTTGGCTCTCTGAGAATGATTCCCCTGGAGGGATGCAAAGAACTGGGGGAGAAGGTAGATCAGTACTTAATCAAGTGGAGGGAAGAGCGTAAGAACGAGCATAAGACATCGTTGGCTTTTGCCGGTTACCAGAGAGATTCCTACATTATGGATGCTCAGATTTCCCGTTTTGGCACAGGTGAGGCCAAGGGTGTAATCAAGGAATCCGTAAGAGGTACTGATTTGTACTTGTTGGTGGATGTTAGTAACTATAGTCTTACTTATTCCTTATGTGGTCACGAGAACCATATGTCTCCCGACGATCATTATCAGGATCTTAAGAGAATTATCGCTGCAGTAGGCGGTAAGGCGCGTCGTATTACGGTAATTATGCCGTTCTTATATGAGAGCAGACAGCATAAGCGCAGCTCTAGAGAGTCCCTTGACTGTGCATTAGCGCTGCAGGAACTGGTGTCCATGGGTGTTGACAATATTATCACTTTTGACGCACATGATGCCAGAGTACAAAATGCAATTCCTTTATCCGGATTCGAGACCATTCAGCCTGCATATCAGTTTATCAAGGGTCTTCTTCATCACACACCGGATCTTAAGATTGATTCCGATCATATGATGATTATCAGTCCCGACGAGGGTGCTATGAGCAGAGCGATTTACATGGCTAACGTTTTAGGTCTTGATATCGGTATGTTCTATAAGAGAAGAGACTACACCAAGGTGGTTAACGGACGTAATCCGATTGTGTCTCATGAGTTCTTAGGATCTTCTGTTGAAGGCAAGGATGTAATCGTAATTGATGATATGATTTCTTCAGGCGAGAGCGTAATCGATGTTGCTAAGCAGCTTAAGGAGAGAAAGGCTAACCGCATCTTCGTGGCAGTAACATTTGGTTTGTTTACCAACGGATTTGAAGCTTTTGATCAGGCTTATGAAGAGGGCTTAATCGATAAGGTTCTGACCACCAATCTGGTATATCAGAGTCCTGAACTTCTTGAGAAGCCTTACTATATTAACTGTGATATGAGTAAGTTTATCGCTTACATTATTGATACATTAAATCATGATATTTCCCTTAGTGATCTGCTAAATCCCAGTGACCGTATCCGCTCACTGGTTGCAGAGTACAAAGAGAATCAGAAGGAGGTTTAGTATGGAAGCGGTTATCGCAATTTTGGTGCTGGTAGTTATCGCAGTAATGCTTATTTTCTCTAGCGTTTGTATCGTACCTCAGGCAAATGCTTGGGTTGTTGAGTTCCTTGGCAAGTATAAAGTATCCTGGCTTGCAGGTCTTCACTTTAAGGTTCCTTTCTTCTATAGAGTTGTGAAGAAGGTATCTCTTAAGGAACAGGTTGCGGATTTCGAACCCCAGCCCGTAATTACCAAGGATAATGTAACTATGATGGTTGACTCTGTTGTATTCTTCGAGGTATTTGATCCCAGATTATTCTCTTATGGTGTAGAGCGTCCTATCGCTGCTATTGAGAATTTATCAGCTACTACACTTCGTAATATTATCGGTTCCATGACCCTTGATGAGACCCTTACTTCCCGTGAGAGCATCAATGGACAGATTACAACCATTCTGGATGATGCAACCGATAAGTGGGGAATTAAGGTTAACCGTGTAGAAGTTAAGAATATTCAGCCGCCCAGATCCATTCAGGATGCAATGGAGAAGCAGATGAGAGCAGAGCGTGAGAAGAGAGAAGCGATTCTGACTGCAGAAGGTAAGAAACAGTCGGCGATTACACTTGCAGAAGGTGAGAAGGAAGCTGCAATTCTTCGCGCGGATGCTGTTAAGGAACAGAGAATCCGTGAGGCAGAAGGTGAGGCTCAGGCGCTTCTTGCAGTGCAGCGCGCACAGGCAGAGAGTATCAGACTGATTAATGAAGCTGCTCCTTCCGCACAGTATCTTGCGCTGAAGCAGTACGAAGCGGCTGTGAAGATGGCTGATGGTCAGGCAACCAAGTTAATTGTTCCTTCTGAGATTGCCAATTTAGCCGGAACAGTTGGTGCTCTTGCAGAGACCACTCGTAAGGATTGATAGATGGCAGGCGTATTTACCTTTCTATTCTATATTGTGATTATAACGCTGATTGTGCGCAGATTTCGCGCAAGAGGAGAACGCAGTAGCTCTACTGTTCGTAAGCCCGTGCAGAGTCAGAGCGCTGTTCCTGTTCAGAACTCGCTTGCAGGAGAAGCGCAGGTGCCTGTTCAGAAGCAGAGTGTGAGCCAGAATCAGGGTCAGCCGATTGCTCCTGTGGGAGTACCCCAGGCAACCACTGGCGCACAGCCACAGCGAACGGTATATCAGCAACCGGTTAAGCGTGAGAGCGGCATCAGTACGCATATGACCAAGGAGAAGATTAACCGTGTAGGATGGGAAGATCGGAAGCACGACTGGCTTGCCAGACAGATGGCAGAAGAGCGTGCAGCCAAGAGGCGAGTGTCAGAGATGTTCCAGCTGAAAGAGGAACATAAATATAACTGTGAAGCAGAAATGCTCAGACAATTTCATGAGAGTCATTGTGAAGCAGAAAAGGGTGTGTCTTAGACACACCCTTTAATTTCGTTAATATCTTCAATTCCCTGCTTACGCATGAAGTCTTCAATTCCTTCGATGACCTCAATGGTGGTGTAAGGGTTATGGAAGTTCATGGCACCTACGGCAACGGCGCTGGCACCGGCCATAATGAATTCGATGGCATCTTCGGCATTCGCGATACCGCCCATACCGATTACAGGAATAGATACGGCATGTGCTACCTGGTAGACCATACGAACCGCAACGGGCTTGATGGCAGGACCTGAC
>JAZLHG010000241.1:0-1987 GCA_045616705.1 Lachnospiraceae bacterium
AGACAGAATGTCTTCTTTCGGTGACTTCATTGCTTTATCTGATGTGTGTGACGAGAGCTGTGCCAAGATGATTAAAAGAGAAGTATCGGATGGTATTATTGCTCCCGGTTATACTCCTGAAGCACTGGAGATTCTGAAAGAGAAGAAGAAAGGTGCGTATGCGGTCATCCAGATTGATGAGAATTTCGTCCCCGCTCCTGTTGAGCGTAAGCAGGTATTTGGTATTACATTTGAGCAGGGCAGAAATGATATTCAGATAAATGAATCCCTTCTTGAAAATATTGTAACCGTGAATAAGGATCTTCCGGAAGATGCGAAGCATGACCTGATGATTTCCTTAATCACACTGAAGTATACCCAGAGTAATTCTGTATGCTACGTTAAGGATGGTCAGGCAATCGGTATCGGTGCAGGTCAGCAGAGCCGTGTTCACTGTGTACGTCTTGCAGGTCAGAAGGCTGACAACTGGTTACTCAGACAGAGTCCGAAGGTAATGAATCTGCAGTTTGTGGATGATATCAAGCGTGCAGACAGAGATAACGCTATTGATAACTACATCGGCGAGGCTTATATGGATGTTCTTGCTGAGGGTGCATGGCAGAGACTGTTTAAGGTGAAGCCGGAGGTTTATACCGAGGCCGAGAAGAGAGAGTGGCTTGATCAGATGAGCGGTGTATCTCTTGGTTCCGATGCTTTCTTCCCCTTCCCCGATTCTATCGAGAGAGGACATCGTTCCGGCGTTCAGTACATTGTACAGCCCGGCGGTTCCGTAAGAGACGATTTAGTTGTTGAATGCTGTGACAAGTACAATATGGTTATGGTATGCAACAGTTTAAGACTGTTCCATCACTAATTGAAATTTATAGAGATTTTATGTGGGAATGGGGTGCCATGTGCACCCCATTTGCTGTATATTATAAGGTGTATGATTTTACTTGAGGATGTATTATGAATCGAGATGAGATGGGAATAGCCCGTTATCGGGAACTGGCAGAACGCTCATATAGGAATAATCAGTTTCTGTTTACCGGATTCTTAGGAATGAACGAGCAGTCAGAGTTAAGAAGCGCACTTCGTTTACTTCCGGAACAGTCCTATAGCCTCTGGGGCGGGCATGAGAACAGTGAGCGACAAATGGCCCGATTTGGCAATCCCTTAGAATTTGGCTACGAAGAACCTTATCCGATTGTAATCCTAAAGGCGTCTCCCATATCCGATAAGTATGCGGATGAGTTGACCCACAGAGACTGGCTTGGTGCATTGATGAGTCTGGGTATCGAGAGATCGGTGCTGGGAGATATTCTTCTAAAGGATAAGGATGCATATCTATTCTGTCAGCAACAGATGGCGGACTATATTATAGAGAATCTGATTAGTGTTAAGCATACGAACATGTCTGTTTCCATAGTAGACAGTCTTCCGGAGATTGCTATAGATCAGGGAAGAGAGCAGGACATTCAGGTAGCATCCGAACGTCTTGATGCAGTCATATCCAAGGTGTTTAATCTGTCCAGGTCCGATAGCATGAAATATACTTCTCGGCAGAAGGTATTTGTAAACGGTATATTGGTTGAGAATAACAGTAAGCCTCTAAGGGAAGGAGACCTGTGTACGGTACGGGGTTTAGGAAGATTTCAAGTGGTATCCTTTAATGGGATGAGCCGCAAAGGGAAAATAAATATAGGTGTAGTTGTATGGGGCAGATAACATTGCCCGATTGATTGAAAGGAGTTAACATAACATGAACAAACTGCTTCAGAACAAGTACTATCTGTTCGCTACGGAATTCTTCTCCGGTATGAGCGTTATGGCTGTAGAACTGGGTGCTTCCAGATTGCTGGCACCTTATTTCTCATCCTCACAGATTGTATGGACCATTATCATCGGAACCATTATGATTGCCATGGCACTGGGTAACATTTATGGTGGTAAGGCAGCCGATAAGAATCCTGATCCGGGCAAGCTTTATGGCAGAATTATTATTGCT
>JAZLHG010000242.1:0-1607 GCA_045616705.1 Lachnospiraceae bacterium
TTCTCTAATTCTTGACCTAAAAATAGGAAGAAAAATTATCAGGTAAACTTTACACCCTATCTATTAATTAGCTTTTGATAACTACCCACCTATAAACAATTCTATTTTGGCGTATAAGCAAATCTTGTGTTAGCCTCTTTCAATTTGTACGGTTCCAAAAAAAGATTCTGCAACTCCTATATCGCATAAGGAATCACAGAATCTGCTGGTACTCCGACCGGGAATCGAACCCGGATCTAATCTTTAGGAGAGACTTGTTCTATCCATTGAACTATCAGAGCCCTTTTCTACATCCGGGTTATAAATATGAAACAAACGATAACAAACCCGAATGCGGATGCAAAGGTAATACTTTTTTTTGTTTTATGCAAGTATTTCCCGTATTTTTTAACGATTACCTAGTCTGTAAGTTTGGCCGGAGTAATCATCATATTAATCGCGCGGAACTTATTCTCCCATCCTTTTGCCAGACCGAGCGCCATGGCGTATGACAGGATCTTGTACCATGTGGCAGGGTTGTCAGTCACGATGCGCTGCAGTTCGTTCTTCTCTGCCACTGCAATATATTCACGCAGCCCGTAGAGATGGCTGCGCATCTCTATCACCTTCGGTATAGGACGGCGCATCAGGGATATCATCGTGCCTGCTGCCACCACTCCATAGAACAGGTACCAGATATAATCGAGAGGTATGGCTACCTGCAAATCTTCTGTCCATACACTTAAACCTAATGCCACACAACCGAAGAGTCCCAAAGCACCAAGCATACATTTGATCTTCAGTTCAAGGTTTCCTTCTATGAACACATCAGGCAACATATACGCCAACTGGAAGGGCAATATCATGAATACGCTGAACACGCCAAAGGCACCACGGAAATTATTGCTGTCAATAGCACAGAAGGTGGTGAGATAGAAGCATATAACCGTAAAGATACCCAGTTTGGCACCCCAGGGCCACATCTCAAACAGATTCATTCCCAGACTTCTCTTGCATCTATCCCATGCCAGAGAGAATTTGGAGTCGTACTTGTATTTCAGGTTAAACACCGTCTTTCCATCAGGGAAGAGTCCGTCATCAAACAGATATTTCTCTGCGATTGTAGCCGTCTCCGGCAGATCATTAAGTTTTACGAGACGGAAATTCGTGATCATCTCCTTCTTATTGTTCTGCTGCATCTCCACGTCTTCAAGACGCTCCATCCTAAGGTAGCCCTGCGATGCAAACCATGGTATCAGCGACATGACATCGCGGTCGTCGGCATGTCCGTCGATAACCACACCGACCATGCCGCTGGTCATACCCTCAGGGAAATCGAAGTTTACGATTTTCTTCACCTTCTCACGCTTACGGTAAAATTCAGCCCACAGCATAACAAGGATACCAACAGCCGTCAGCGCTGCAAATATATATGATAATATCGTCATCATTGTCTCTGTATCTATAAAATTGTATTAGAAATCAATATCATCCACGCTACAGTTACGGAAGTCCTGACGGATGTTTCGTGATCCCTGGCTCTTTATCTTCCATATCAACAACACGAGGAGTGCAAGGAGTACCCCTGCCTGTACGGTGTCATACATAAAGGAGTAGAATGTCGCAAT
>JAZLHG010000243.1:0-3686 GCA_045616705.1 Lachnospiraceae bacterium
ATCAGATGGCACAGTCTACTCTCCTCACCCTTTAGAAACAGATAACCTGTAAGGGCTTCTACCGCCGTTGCCTTTCGATAATCTGACACCGTCGCATTCTTGGCTGTATTAACAGACTTCGCATTCTTGCCACGTTTTAGAATCTCTAATTCCTCTTCACTGCAAATCTGCTGCCAGCATTCATAAATAATAGCCTGGGATTCCGCCTTGACAATGTGGGCGGAATACTGATGCAACTTATTCGCCTGGCAATTGCCTCTCTCAACGATTACGGTTTTGGCTACAACCGCAAATACCGAATCACCGATAAATGCCAGTGCCAATGGAGAATAGGTACGGATATCAACATTATGTAAACCAAATGTTTGATTAATGGTGTCTAGCATACTTTATGCCACTTAACCCCTTCTCTGGTATCTTCAATTGCGATGCCTTCCTTCAGAAGTTCCTCTCTGATTGCGTCCGCAAGCTGGAAATTCTTGTCCTTCTTCGCCTGTTTACGCTCCGCAATCTTAGCCTCAACATGAGCTACCAGTTCAGGATCATCTCCTGCATGCTCGTCTTCCACTACAGGTGCCACTAACAGATTAAGGCCTAATACATAATCATAATCCCCAATAATGGCGCGCTTGGTAGCACCGTTTAAGTCTGCCTTCAGTACATCATAGAGAAGTGTCAGACCCATAGCGGTATTGACATCACTTCCGACCGCTTCAGCAAACTTATCATGCCATTCCTTAAGAGCAGCCTCATCAACAGAACCCTCTTCCTTCACATTGGCAATACGGTTCTTCAGTTTCTTGTAAGTTGCTGCCGTCTGATCAAGAGCCTCAAAGGAGAATAACAGGGGCTTACGATAATGCGACTGCAACGCAAACAGACGATATACAATAGGATCATATCCCTTCTGCTCTAACAGAGATACTGTTAAGAACTCGCCCTTAGACTTACTCATTTTACCGGACTGATCATTTAAATGATGTACATGGAACCAGTAATTACACCACTTATGTCCCATATAGGATTCACTCTGTGCAATCTCATTGGTATGGTGAGGGAACATATTGTCTACACCACCGCAATGAATATCCATATATTCACCAAGATGTTTCATACTAATGCAGGAGCACTCAATATGCCATCCGGGATAACCAACACCCCAGGGGCTGTCCCACTTTAAAGCCTGATCTTCAAATTTACTCTTGGTGAACCATAATACGAAATCGTTCTTATTGCGCTTATTGGCATCTTCTGACACATCATCTCTAACACCAACCATCAACTCATCTTCATTCTGATTACCGAATACGTAATAATTCTCCAGTTTGGAAGTATCGAAATATACATTCTCGCCGGCAATATAGGCATATCCCTTCTCAAGAAGTACCTCGATCATATGAATGAACTCATCAATGCAATTGGTTGCGGGCTCAACAACGTCAGGAGTCTTGATATTTAACTTCGCACAATCTGCGAAGAATGCATCCGTATAAAACTTGGCTATCTCCATAACAGTTTTATTCTCACGCTTCGCACCTTTTAACATCTTATCTTCACCGGTGTCTGCATCAGATGACAAATGGCCAACATCCGTGATGTTCATAACACGCTTCACGTCATAGCCGCTATATCTTAACGTCTTCTCAAGAACATCTTCCATCAGATAACTACGAAGATTACCGATATGAGCAAAATGGTATACTGTAGGTCCACAAGTATACATTGCAACCTTACCGGGCTCATTTGTCTTGAAATCCTCTACTCTTTTGGTAAGAGAGTTATAAATTCTCATCACTTTATCTCCTTAAAAGCATAATCCTCATTTATGAATTCCTGGCAAGATCAAGCAGAATCTTCGTACAATTCTCAATCCCTAATCTTCCGGTGTCCAAACAAATATCGTAGTACTTCGCATCACCAAATTCGGTGTTGGTATAATAGGAACAGTATTTACGGCGCTTCTTATCAATCGCCATAACTTCGTCAAGCATCTTATCTGCAGTAATACCTTCTACCTGTTCCATCATTCTATTGGCACGCCATCTCACATTGGCACACAGAAATACATGAAGTGTATTATCAAATTCCTTCAGAATGGAATTGGCATTTCGTCCAACGATAACACAATTGCCCTTCTCACCGATTTCGTGAATCACTTTACTCTGGGCCTCAAACAGTTTCTCCGATAAAGGCCTGTTATAGAACTCAAACAGACTCTGGGCAAATCCAAAATTAGCCGGGACCACTTCATCCCAGCGATTCACATTCTCTACCGGAACGCCTGCCTCCCTTGCAACATTCAGAATCAGAGACTTATCATAATATTCATATCCTAATTCTCTGGCAAGTTCTTTACCGATTAATCCACCTGCTGCACCATATTCTCGGCTGATTGTGATAATCTTCTTCATATATTACTCCTCCTTAACGGATTATAATACTTTATTTAAGAAGTCAATCGTTCTGGCTTCCTTGGGATTAGACAACACTTCCTCAGGAGTACCCTGTTCAACAATATATCCACCATCCATGAAAATAATTCGATCTGCTACTTCTCTTGCAAATCCAATTTCATGGGTTACTACAACCATGGTCATGCCCTCTGCGGCCAACTCCTTCATAACAGCCAGAACCTCACCGACCATTTCCGGGTCAAGACCAGATGTAGGCTCGTCGAACAACATAATGTCCGGATTCATCGCCAGTGCTCTCGCAATAGCTACTCTCTGCTTCTGTCCACCGGAGAGCTGTGCGGGATAAGCATCCGCCTTATCTGCAAGACCTACACGAGTTAGCAGTCTCATGGCGTTCTCATAAGCCTCTTCCTTGGTCTGAATCTTCAGTTCCACGGGAGCCAGCATAATATTCTGAATTACATTCTTATTTGCAAACAGATTAAAGTGCTGGAATACCATACCGATATTCTCTCTCACCTTATTAATATCCACATGCTTATCTGTAATATCTGTTCCATCAATTACAATCTTACCGTCTGTTACGGTCTCAAGCTGATTCAGGCATCTAAGGAACGTAGATTTACCGCTACCTGAGGGTCCTAACAGCACAACTACTTCACCCTCCATGATATCCGCACTTAAGTCCTTAATTACTTCCAGCTTGCCGAAATTCTTTTTCAGGTTCTCAACATGAACCATAAGTTTCTTATCTGCCATGGTTCATTCTCCTCTCAATTCTCTTAGATACCTTACTCAGTGTAACAATAACAATTAAGTACATAATACCAACAATGGCCCAGGTCTCCAGACTCTTGAAGGTATTGCCCATGATGGTCTTACCAACATTTGTAAGTTCAGGGAATCCGATAACAGACAGAATCGATGTATCCTTCAATGTAATAATAAACTGGTTAATGATAGAAGGAATCATGGTTCTGATCGCCTGGGGAAGGACTACATGACGCATACCGGCACCGTAAGACAGACCCAGACTTCTTGCTGCTTCCATCTGACCTTTATCTACACTCTCAATACCTGCTCTGATAATCTCAGCCATATATGCACCACAGTTCATTGACAGTGCAATCGTACCTGCATTCAGCGCACTCAGACGGAAATCAGGAAAACCAATGGCCTGAATTCCTGCAGGCACACCAAAGTAAATAAAGTATGCGAGAACAATCAGGGGAACACCTCTGACTGCATCTACATAAACAGTACCAATTGCAT
>JAZLHG010000244.1:0-3732 GCA_045616705.1 Lachnospiraceae bacterium
GGGGATTGAGGGTCTTAATATGGAGCGCAATTTAATCGGTATTAACCAATGTATCGCATCCAGAAATAAAAATGAAGCACAAAATATTTTGGCACAGATGGTCGCCAAACGTGTGAAAATGCTGAAAGAAATACAGGACCGATAGTGGTTCTGCTTAAGTTAGTAGAGGGGATATGATATGTATCTTCAGTTATTATGGGTTGCACTGATTCCTGTTGCAGCCTCGGTTATTTTCTATTATCTTGCACATAAACCTTTTGTAAAAGAGAGGTCTTATTGGGCGAGACAGGTGTTTGTCGGTGTGTTTTTTGGTGCTTTTGCGTGTCTTGGAACGGAGTACGGTGTTGATGTCGGAGGGGCTCTTGCCAATACCAGAGATGCATCGATTCTCTGTGCCGGACTTATTTTTGGTGGCCCGGCAGGAATCATTGCGGGTGTTATTGGCGGCGTGTATCGTTATGTGGCAGTTGCCTGGGGAGCAGGAGCATATACAAGAGTAGCTTGTTCCCTTGCCTGCTTTATTGGTGGCTTTTATTCGGCTTTTCTTAGAAAATGGATTTTTGAAAACAAGATTCCCGGTTGGATTATGGGGTTTTTCACCGGTGTTGTGTTGGAAGCGGTACATATTAATCTGTTGTTTATCACCAATATGCAGGATTTGAACAAGACCGTTGCGATTATCAAGGTATTGACCACTCCCATGTTCATCTGTAATGGCCTTGCGGTAGCACTTGCTATCATAGCGGTTACACTGATTGGACATCGTGAATTGATTCATCATTATTCCAAAGAGACGACAACCATCCTTACATCTGTTCAGAGATGGCTGTTTCTGGTGGTCATTGTAACTTTTTTGATTACATCATCCTTTACCTTTATTCTGCAGACCGGCAGCTGTACGGATTCTGTGAGACGACAGCTGTCTACAGTAATTGACGATGTGAAAAAAGACGTTAATGACGCATCTGATTTGAATCTACTTGCCGTAACTAGACGAATTGCGGCTGAAATTGAACGATCTGAGAAAATAACCCAAGAGACACTGCTTAGAATTGCCGGTTGGAACGAGGTCTCAGAGATCAATATTGTAAGTGCTGAGAACATCATTACAGATAGTACCAATCCTATCTTTTTAGGTTACGATATGGCTTCGGGGGAACAGTCGGAAGTGTTTGGAGAACTGCTTACCAGAGAGAATGAAATTGTTCAGGGATATCAGCCGATGGCTTATGATGAGACTGTATCCCGTAAATATGCCGGTGTGAAGTTTAATCGGAGACCTGGATATGTACAGGTGGGATACGATTCGGCTCATTTCCACGAAGATTTCTATCTGCGAATTGAAAGTGCTTCCCAAAACAAACATATCGGTAAGCAGGGTGGCGTTGTGGTGCTTGGCAACAATGCAATTTTTGTCAGTGACAAATTGACGGATCTTGATCTGGATGCAGAACGTTTAGGCTATATTCTTGACGGCCATGAAGGATATGAACTGTACACCATGGAATTAAACGGTACGGAATATTACTGCATGTATGATCAGACAGAAGGGGTACGAGTTCTTGCACTTTATCCCTACGAGGAGGCAACTTTTAACAGAGATATTGCGCTTTATCTGAATTCTTTCCTGCAGATTATAGTATTTGCAGTATTGTTTATTCTGATTTATCTCTTGATTAAGATTAAGGTCGTGAATAGCGTTCAAAAAGTAAATGCCAGACTGGCAGAAATCACAAACGGCAATTTGAATGTTGTAGTGGATGTTCGGGACAGTCAGGAGTTTTACTCTTTGTCTGATGATATTAATGCTACGGTGAATACCTTAAAACGGTATATTCAGGAGGCATCCGACAGAATTAATGTCGAGCTTGAGTATGCCCGTAATATTCAGGCTTCTGCGTTGCCTAGCTTAGAGCCTCATTTTGTAAATCGAAAGGATTTCGAAATTTATGCAACTATGGACCCTGCCAAGGAAATTGGTGGAGATTTCTATGACTTTTATATGATTGACGATAGTCATTTGGCATTCACTGTTGCGGATGTATCCGGTAAGGGAATTCCCGGTGCAATGTTCATGATGACCAGCAAGACCATGCTTCGGAATGTGGCTGACACGGGGCTGCCTGTAGAACAGATTATGACTACAGCCAATGAGAAATTATGTGAGAACAACGATGCCAACATGTTTGTAACGGTATGGTTAGGCATTTTGGATCTTAAGTCCGGACATGTGGAATATGCCAATGCGGGCCATAACCCTGCATGGATCAGAAGAGCAGACGGAACTTTTGAGATGTTGCCAACCAAACCCGGACTGGTTCTTGCCGCAATGGAAGGAATCAAGTACCGCAAACAGGAATTTGATTTGTACCCGGGGGATACACTGTTCCTTTATACAGATGGTGTGACAGATGCAACAAATGCTTCGGAAGAATTATTTGGTAACGACCGATTGTTGGAAGGCTTGAATCAATCCTATCATTCTGATGAAGATTTGAAAGTATTTTTGACAGGTGTGAAGAAGGAAGTGGACAACTTTGTGCAGGATGCTCCCCAGTTTGATGATATTACTATGATGGCCATTCGAATCAAGTAATATTGGGAAGTATTTATTGAATAATAGCAGGCATCATGCTATGATTTTTAGGAAGATTTTTTCTTATGAAGGAGGTAATATTATGCAGTTTTGTCCAATGTGTGGAGCTAGTTCCGCAGATGACGCAAGACATTGTGGTACTTGTGGAGCAACACTTTCGGGAGGCGCATCTGCAGCTGCCGGATATCGCAGTCCCAGTGCGGATCCTTTTGGGAGTGCTTACCAGCAGCCTGCACAGAATTCCAGTCCTTACCAGTATCAGAACTCTGATCCTTTCCAGAGTCAGAATATGGGATATGGATATAATCAGTCTCCAATTAATAAATTAAGAACAAACCGTAGTTTGGCGAAGATGTTTTTCCTGTCTTTAGTAACTTTTGGTATTTATGGTCTGGTTGTTATGTGCCATATCAGTTCCGAGATTAATTTAATTGCCTTTAAGCATGATGGTAAGAAGACCATGCATTATGCGTTGGTTTACTTTATTTTCTCGTGGCTTACTTTTGGTATTCTTCCTTTGGTTTGGACATCTAATTTATGTGCACGTATCGGAAGAGAACTTCGTACCAGAAATATTAATTACAATTTCGGTGCCGGTACTTTCTGGTTATGGAAAATTCTTGGATTGTGGATTGTGTGCGGTCCTTTTATTTACACACATAAGCTGATGAAGGCTATGAATCTTCTTGCAGCTGATTATAATGTTAGAGGCTAGTCTGAAGTGATGGATATAAACTGATACGGACTAATATAATCGGTGAAATATAAAAGCATTTTAGAGAATTTCATTCTCTGGAATGCTTTTTTTGTTATAATAGAACATAATCATTCATTTGGAGAATCAACGTGACTGATAAGGAAATCAGAGAACCTTTATTTGAATACCTGGAATCAAATTTCGGTAAGGTGCGTATCCTGGAAGAGAAAACAGTGGGTAAATCCCGGGCGGATGTACTGATGATTACCGAGAATGCACTGTACGGAGTGGAGATTAAAAGTGATGCGGATTCTTATGCACGTCTGTCTTCACAGGTTAAAGACTATGACAAGTACTTTGACTATAATTTCGTTGCCGTAGGTAGCAGTCATGGGCTTCATGTGGAGGAACACGTTCCGGACTACTGGGGAATCATTAC
>JAZLHG010000245.1:0-3233 GCA_045616705.1 Lachnospiraceae bacterium
CTCGCTTCTTAACTCCTCGAAGCTCTCACTGTCCGTAAGTAGGCCTGCCCTACCAAGATTGCCTCTGGCAAAAGCAGTAATCACATCCGCCCGATAATCCGGAACCTGCTTCTCACTCATAAGATATTCCTTAATCTGTTCATCCATCAGAGGATGAATATTCAAGGTAACACACCTGGAACGAATGGTCTCAAGCATCATATCCGAATTGGTACAGAGTAACAGGATAATGGCATATGCCGGTGGCTCCTCTAACGTCTTCAGAATGGCATTCTGACAACTTGGATTCATATCCTGTGCATCCGGAATAATATAGACCTTATATTCACCGGAATAAGGCTTCACCTCTATGTCATTCACAAACTGCTCTCTAATCTCATCTACACTGTAGCGATCCTTGGCATGAGCCAGCACCCTGATATCCGGATGGTTCTTGCTTAGTGCCTGTTTGCAGGAATGACAGTTGAGACACGGCTCTCCCATTCCCTCTTCACACTGCAGTGCCATGGCAAATACTTCCGCAATGGAGGACTTACCGGAGCCCGCTTCTCCCTGAAGCAGATAAGCATGGCTCACATTCCCGGTACGAATGGCATTTACCAAATGGGACACGATATGTTCTTGTCCAATGATTTCATCAAATTTCTTCATGTAATTCTATGTAAAAATATCCAGAAGAAGGCCTCGAATCTCTCCAATCTTACCTAAGATGGAGATATTGTCCTTCTCTTCCTTCATTAACTCTTCCGCCAGTGCATCCAGGTTCTCGTCAATCAGACGAATAATGCCGTATACCCTGTGCCTGCCTTTGCGGTCCAGGAAATTCTCTCTGGAGAATTTATGAGATCTGTTCACAATCTCATTAAGGAAGTCCTTAATCAGACTGCGGTAACGCTTCATATCCCGGACATCCATATGTTTGGAAATCTTCTTGCCCTGCATAGTGATGTCGTCAAAAATCAGGGACAGTCTCTCCTGCAAGCCCTCTTCCGAGATCTTACTCATCAGGGTAAATCGAAACTGCTCATCCGACACAGCTGTAGTTCGGTTCTGCTCTACAGGCAGATTTGCCTGGGTCACCTGGTTAACCTGCATACCTACGACTCCTTAATATACTGGGTGATTTCTGCTATACAGCATTCCAAATCATCATTTACAAATCTACGTTTGATTCCGGCCTTCTCAAGTTTCTCTTCCGAGAAGTCCTCGTGATCGGCCAGAAATCTTCTGCACATCTCTACGTATTTATGGTTCTCCGGCTTCTTCTCTCGGTCAAGCGCTCTCTGAAGACGGGTTCCGTCGTCTACTTCCACATAAATGGGAACCACTTTATCTTCTCCGAAATAGTCTCTAATGGACAGGTAAGAACGCAGGACGCCGATAATCACATAGTCATGATTCTCAAGATCCAAATTCTGATCGTTAACCGTGAAATATCTCCACAGGCCGTGCATGGTATCATAAGCACGATCCTCAATGATTGCACCTTCCTCCTTAAGACGAAGAAAATCCTCTTCCGTAACAAAATGATAGGTTACCCCGGGAATTTCCCCATCTCGAATCGGCCGGGTGGTGTATAACACCACGCTCTTAAGATTCAGAGAAGCATCGGACAATATTCGTTTATAAATGGTATCCTTACCGGTAGAACTCTTACCGAAGATATAAAATATCCGTCCCATAAATATATCGGTTCCTTTTACTGATTAATCAGCCTGCAATTCTCATCCAGGCTTGTCTGCTTGTAATGCTCCAGCAAATAATCATATTTGCCCAGGTTCATATCAATGATGGCCTGAATACGATTCCCATCGAACAAATCTCCTCTGGTAATCAGGCGAATCACATCATAATACTTCTGAAGGTCCTCGTCCTCAATTAAATCTTCACCCCAGATTACAGTGTCATTGTATCCCGGAGGGGCCTCTCTCCACATATGTCCGATTCTCCAGTTCTCCTCTCTTACCGCAGGGAGCTTAGATAAGAACGGGTCACCCAGCGCATAGGTGTCGTTTAAGTACATATCGGAATTATAGTAAATGGTAATTCCGGGCACCATACGAAGAATTCCTTTGTGAATATTCATACCGCGAAGTTCATCAATAGCACTCTCATCCCAAGTATCACGAATCACCATATGTCCGGTTCTTAGATAAGATGCTGCATTATTCACAAGACTGGTCGTCTTAAAATAACCCGCTCTCTCATCAGAGATGGGAGAAGAGCCATTGCCGAATAGGAACTGTCCGGTTAATGCCGGTGCCGTCAGATTACAGATCAGACCTGCAAATACAACAATCACTGCCGCAAGTTCTACCCTTGCAGCCTTGGCATATCCGTAGAACTCCATGTTCTGCATATAGAGATAAAGGATTACGGACATGAAGAACATCACCGTAAAATGTCTTCCCAGCATGAAGTCGCCGCCAATGTAAATCACATAAGCAAGATACAGCAGAATGCCTGCACTGGTATACAATTCACGAAGCTTACGAAGGAGCAGCGTAACAAGCACCACAAACGCAGGTACCACAATTAACAGCACATCGCAAATAGCACTGGTTGCAAGATAGATGATGCCTCTTACAATATATTCCTTCTCGGGAATATCCGTACCAAGCTTCACAAATGCAGTATTGGGAACCAAGAACCCATAGTAGAACAGGGAGAACAGTTCCCAGATGATGAAGGGGGACAGTCCTGCAAATCCCAGACCCACGCACTTTATAAAAGATACCTGATCGCGTCTGCACAGGTATGCATATACCACCATAGGCACAACGAGCAGTACCGCATCCATTCTGGTCATGGCGATTAACGCAACCAGAATAGCCAGAACAAACAGTTCTCTGGAATTATAACGTTCCTTACCAAGATAAATCTTTAAGAATAAGGCAACTAAGAAGAACAGTAAGCAATTCTCAAGGCCACTGGTGGTGTAGCTTATGAAGCAGGAACTGCCGATTAATACCATAAATGCTGCCAACACCTGTCTCCTAGTCTTGCAGAAATTCTTCATTACAATGACATACGCCGCTGTAGAGAATCCGATGCAGATCAGCAGTGACACAATAAACATCTTACGAATGAAGAAGTATCCCACAGCTACCACAAGGGTAAACAGGGGACAGGAAGATGCCGTGGCACGTTCTCCTACGTTATATACAAATCCGTTTCCCAGAACCAGATTCTTCGCCATAATATAAGCATGGTATGCATCATCGCTCTGCCAT